>JAOULU010000046.1 GCA_029881855.1 Nitrosomonas sp.
TCAAGATTCCACCTGCCTTTTTTCCTTGTTCACCAAGCCACTTTAATAACGCATTTCCACCCAACGATACACCAATAGCATAAATTATTTGACTGCAACCTAGAGCCCGATTTTTATCAGCAATTCGTTTGAGCATCCAATCTATTTCATCAGAGTCTCCAGCATGATATGCACGTGGGAGTCGATTAGGTACCCCAGAACAGCCGCGGAAATGTATAACCACGCAACGCCAGCCATATTTATGAAGATTATTAACTGTACTCAACACATAATGACTATCAGACCCACCTTCAAGACCATGGAAGAAAACAACAAGTGGAGCATCATTAGCTCCCTCAACCCAGTCCGTATCGATAAAATCCCCATCATCAAGTTCCCAACGTTCACGTTGATACACTATTTGTTGAGTTGGTTTAAAGAGATAAGGATAAATCGTTTGTGCATTACCACCGCGTAACCATACTGGAGAAGTATAAGGTGTTGTATAATGAGGAACTAAATTTTTCATGTCAATCAGGTTAACAAGATTAAAACAGTAATAGAACTAATTGGGAAATAAGTCGATTATATTGACAATAGCTATATGCTATTAATTGACATATTACATAGAGAATCAAGTTACTTTAATCTATTCTATCCTTTATGAATGTACTCATATAGCACTTTCTTAGTTTTGTAGAAATCATTTCTACAATAGATATATTCATATTTTACGTTTAATTGTATTTTCGCTAACTAAAAAAACTATAGCAAATTAGCTTTTTTATCTTTCAATCAAAACAAAAGTCTTCTTTTAGTATTTTAATTTACGCTTTACTTATTTAAGTTTATCGCAATAAATTTAGGAGAATATTTTGCTTGAAATAGCGCTGATTACCATTATGTTAATTAGTATAGGTTTTTTAGCGGCCGCCTTGAACCCTGTTTGGGTTATATACAAGAACCAAGGTTCATTAGGTCAAGGATATGCTTGGAAATTACTAGGTGTTTTAATTATCGTATTTATCCTCGGATATATAATTTATTCTTACTCTTTATTACAATCAGGTATTAAACACATTGATTTTGTACTGATTTTCATCTTATTTAGTGGCAGTTGTTTTGTTTTGGCTGTTGTTAAACTCAGCCTGATTAGTATCAAAGAAATTCAGAAAATCAATTTATTAGAACGACATCACACCTTATATGATAGCTTAACTAATTTGCCTAACAGAGTTTTGTTAAATGAAACTATGTCAGGCGCCATAGCATCAGCCAAAAGAAATAAAACTGCGCTGGCCATCATGTTAATGGATTTAAATAACTTTAAAGAGGTCAATGATACTTTAGGCCATTATTATGGTGACAGGCTACTGCAATGTATCGTACCTACACTAAAAAAAGAAATCCGTGAAATAGATATGATTTCACGTTTGGGTGGAGATGAATTTGCCGTTATTCTCCCAGACACAGATATTGAAGACGCAAGAATAATTGCCACTCGAATTATAGATGCCATGAAGCAGCCTTTTGCTGTTGACCAGCATGAACTAAACATTGGTATCAGTATAGGTATTGCCCAATATCCTAACGATGGGATAGATGGCGATTCATTATTACAAAAAGCCGATGTCGCAATGTACATTGCAAAAAAAAATTCATTGGGCTATTCGGTTTATGACTTAAATAGAGATAAGAATTCTATCGACAAGTTAATTGTACTCGGCAAGCTTCGTAAAGCGATTACAAACAGTCTGCTGACGCTATATTATCAACCTATTATAAATTTACACTCTGGAAAACTTTATTCTCTGGAAGTCCTTACAAGATGGCATGATGAAGAACTGGGTAATATATGCCCAGATGATTTCATTCCTTTTGCAGAGCGTTCTGGCGTCATCAAACAATTATCTTTGTGGGTTTTAGACAATGCTGTTGAGCAATATATGAATTGGCAGAAACTAAAACTCGATTTTGTTTTATCGGTAAACCTGTCAGCTAGGGACATACAGGACGAGACCATGATCAATGACTTGCGTGTCATTTTATCAAAACATAAAATGCCCCCCAGTCAATTAAATATTGAGATTACTGAGAATAGTATGATGCATGAGTCTGATCAATCACATCATATACTCTCAGAATTAAATCAGCTTGGCATTTCATTATCAATTGATGATTTTGGCACGGGTTTCTCTTCTCTTGCCTATCTAAAAAAACTATCCACACAGTCAATTAAAATAGATAAGTCTTTTGTAATTGATATGCTAGATGACTGCAGCGATGAAGTTATTGTACGTTCAATAATTGATATCGCACATAATTTAGGCCAGGATATTGTTGCAGAAGGTATTGAAACAAAAGAATGTCTAGAACGACTCAAAGAACTTAACTGTAGTTATGGGCAGGGCTATTATATCTGCAAGCCATTACCTCAGATGGAAATCACTTCTTGGCTGAAAGAAAATCACAAAGATATTGACTAGCCCATAACTTTGCTGCGCAGCTTAATAAGCAATTTAATTATTTATCAAAATAGCTGCGGCAACACGCCTGCCTTCCTCAGCCAATATATTGTAAGTACGGCAAGTTGCTTTTGTATCCATAACTTCAATGCCAATACCTAATTTGATCATATGCACCATTATGGTTCGATCGGGAAAATATAACTGGTCGCCAGTTCCTAACAAAATAATCTCTGGCTTGAAAGGTAATACACATTCAAAATCGTTACATGTTAATTGTGTAATACTCTTCACTTGCCAATTATCAATAATATGGTCAGGCAACACAATAATATTCTTATCATAGCGTGTTTTATTAATGATCACATGATCATCACCATAACCAGTAAAAACTTTTTTTTCCGCAAAATCTGCAAGATGTAATTTCAATGCTTGTCCTTTGATTATTTTATTCTAAAACCAGGATCAGTACTTTTTAATCAATCAAAGCGAAAGATATAAAACATGTCAACAGCACTATCTACTCCGGCCCTGGTTTCAACCTTAATTTTTGGTGTCAGATTATAAGTAAGTTTTGTTACACCTGCAGTTGTTGATGTCAATCCACGTTCATAACTAATATATGCGCGTGAAGAAAGTCGTTTACCAACAGTGCCTATCTGTCCACCCAACGGGTTGCCTGTTTCACCTTGTCTAAAAGATATCTCATCCACACCTAATGCATCACTGAGTTGCTGAGTAATACCGCCACCGCTGGATTGGCCACCTAAAATTGAACCTGCTGCTGTGAGTAATAAAGCAGAGTCTACACCACCAGTATTCATAGATCGACCTAAAACAACCCATGAAAGCTTTTCTGAATCAGGCACATTGGGTTCTGACACTAATCTGACCTTAGGATGAAGGACAGAACCCATAACTTCTACGCCAGCTTCGACAGGTAAACCCGTTCGCACTGCCAAAACATTTAAACCTGGGTCGTCTATGGATCCTTGGAAATTAACAATACCGCGCTTAACTTTTAATTTCTGGCCATAAGCTGTAAAAGATGCATTTTTTGTCGCAATTGTACCTGTTACATTAAGTAACTTCCTAGGGTCATTACTGACATGTAATTGTCCTGCCAGTTGTCCTTCTAAACCAGATGCACGTAAATAAAAATATCTACCCAAATCAAGAGTAACGTCGATATCTGTTAACGGTACTTGTTGTTTATCGTCATTAGATTCCTCACCAATAATAATATCATCAGCCAGTTGTGGATACCCAGAAGGTGGCTGCATTAATAGTCCTGCATCAGCAGCAATCCTACCTTTGAGACTCAGTAGATTGTTCTGAATATTTGCACGCCCGTTACCTGATAGCAATATCCAATAGTGAGAGGGGCTTGAAAGTGGTAATTGTTCTATTGTCACATCAACATGGTGCGTATCATCTGATAATCCTATCGTCCCAGATATTGCTAAAGAACCTGGTTTATCTTCAACCTTTATCTTACCAAGCAAACGGTCACGTGGCGGTTTCTCAAAAGGTGCAGAAAAATTCAATTGTTCGATATGAAGGTTTGAGCGATCAAAATGCGCAATCAAATGTCCTTGTTCTAATTGCAACCCTTGGTCTAATAAAGATAATGCCAAATTTTCACCAACGATATTTCCTTGTACTTTTGGATTATTTATAGTGCCCGTTATATCAGCGCTTAGTTCAAACTTACCATTGGATCTAATATTGTCATCCACTATTAAATTAATCCAAGATAAATCTGTGGAATTAACAAAAATTTTTCCTTCTAGTGGCGTATCAGATGAGATATCCCATTTTGTTGAAGATTGTGATATTGGCAATACAAATTGCGCATCAGCCTGACCAAGAAATTCACTAAGCACATTAATTTTACCTGTGAGCTCTTGATTCTTAGCTTCTACAGTAAATACTAATTCCTGCAAACCTACAGGAAGGGGAAACTCACCAGGTGAGTACCAATCACCTTTCTCACGTATAATTTTTAACTTACCCTCTAACTGTCTACCAGACTCAAAATTCCAAACACCCCCTAAATGCAGCCTATCCTCCTTAGCAACCAACTCACTTCCATACTGCACAGCAATTCCATTAAAGTTACCATCACTCTGCCAGTGCTGCGGTGTCCAAAGCACTTGGTTGATATTAGCCTTTCCTCCCGCTATTGAAAGCTGGGCTAGCCCCAATAAAATTCGTTCAGTACTTACCTCTAACGGAACAGGGGATTGCAACTGAATAGGTATTAAGCCTGTTACTGATAATTTGGATAACTGTCCTAGCCATTGTTTTTTGGCGTCTTGACTAGAAGCGGGTGCTACACCACCCAATGCATGTAAATACACATTTGTATCATCGTTAAATTGTATTTCTGTATAAAACTGATGCTGTGATTTCTGTCCTTTTAGATTTAATTTTAATTGCCGGGTTTTTATTTCATTATCAACACTAAAATTCTTAGCTTGTAGCATCAGCGCTATTTCATCATCATTAAATGTTCCTTTCGCTGACAAACTTTCTATTTCAAAATCATCAGGTAATTTTAACTGCTTACTGTCAATATCAAAGTTAAATTCTGGAGATTCAAAGGAACCTCCGAGCTGCCATTGCGATTTCAAATAGCCAGAAAACCCAAAGCCAATTTGTTCTAGTGATGGTGTCAAGATGTCAATTTTCAGCACTTCACCCGGGCTACCAAAAGAACCTTCTGCTTGGATATGATTCGTACCAATGAGAAAACTAGCATCAGTTGTTAATTGATCAAGGTTTTTAAATGTAATCTGACCATTTCCAGAGACTGAATGCTGGGCCAAATAACTTTCTTTGATTGTGTAATTAAAAACACCAGTTAATTGTGGTGAGGTCTTCCCAGTTAAAGTAAGCGCCACATTTAAGTCAGTGCTCGGTGCATCTACAAAATCAGAAAGATTAAATTTATCAAGATTTCCCGTGAAATCAAATGTGTGTTCGTTAACAAAATCTAATTTACCTTGACCATTCAACTGTGATTGAAGGTGACTCAAATGAAAATCATGTAAAAAAACAGTTTTATTACCCTGTGTGATATTCGCATTAAAATTAAATTTATCATCTTTGAGTTGAATAATTATATTTTGTGACTGACTATCACCATCCAATTTAATGCTGCCACTGACATTTGCTTCTCTTAAGCGGTTATCAAGCATAAGTGGATTAAGCTTATTGACATTGAGATCAGCCTCAACGGATAAGTCTTCAATATTTAGCAATGTTTGTCCTGATACGATAGCTTCATCCGGCAAATATATATAAATATTATCAAACTGCAACCTGCCATCAGATAACTGAACGCCAGCCTTTATTTCTGAGAAGGGTAGTCCGCCATTGTCCAGCGATGTCATTGTGTCGTTAGTGACAACAACATCACCCATAAGATTTTGAGACTCGCCTGTACTAAGATCTGCCAATACCGATAAATTAATATCTGGAATGTCTGAAATAAATTTCGAAGGGTTTAGACGTTCTAGCGAAATATTTAGTAACTTAATGGGTGATATCGCATAAGGCTGAAGTTGGGCTGTAATATCACCTGTAATCCCCGTGCCATCACCATTGATATGAATATTTAATTGCTCAAGATTGCCGTTTAAGATTACTTTAAGGACACCCCATTGATCTGATTTATTTAAACTAACTTGTGAAGTCAATTCGAAAGGGTAGTGACCTGCTACGTTCGCCGAGGCGTTTAACAAACCAAATTCAGAATGGGTCGTCATATTGGCCAACTGATGATTTCTACCATCGCTTACAAAGCGTAATGACAAGTCATTTACCATAAAAACTGCATCAGGTTTATTTTCAGAAAATAAACTGAATTTGCCTACCTCTAGTTTTTGAATAGCGACAGCAATGGGTAAATTTAGTGTTTCTGGTAGTGAAGCAGTAGTTTCTTCCTCTGGTTCTTGATTCAATTGAGAATGAAATGTTACTGTCTCTATGGATAATTGATTGATGAATAATTTTCCTGCAAACAACTGACTCGGATTCCAATTTAGTTCTAAATGACGTATAACAAGTTGGCTGCTGTCATTAGAAAAATGCAACTTATCGACTCGCAGTATTCCTAACTTTCCCTGCACACCCTCAAATACAACGGCACCAGAGCTAATACGTGTTATCGACGATAACAATATTTGCAAACCCGAGGCACTGTTTGCAATCCAATAACCCATTGTGACCGTTACAAAACAAAATATCAGCAGCAATGACACCAACCATTTATGCCTCTTCTTAGCAAACTGTTTTAATTTATGCGTAGCGTTAGTAAACATAATTAAAATGCAACAGCCATTGAGAAATGGACCCTGAAAGACCCTGTTTCATTGGCTCTTGCAACATCTAGCGCTAGTGGTCCAGCTGGGCTGCGCCAACGAACACCTGCTCCATATCCTATGAATGCATGCATGTTCTGCCACCTATCGGCAGCACTACCAATGTCACCAAAAAAAGCCGCGCCCCAATGCTGCATAAACCAATGGGTATATTCTAATGTCCCCGTTGCAAGTGTCCGACCACCTACTATAGCATTACCTTCCCTGACACCTAACCTGTTGAAACTATAGCCTCGCACAGAATGAATACCACCTGCACGAAAAAGGTAAGCTTGCGGAATGCCAAAACGCGATTCAGCCAGTGTATATCCAACTTCTCCACGTAGAAAAAAAACGTCCTTTTCCCCAATTGGCCACCAACTTTGATGGCGAACATAACTTCGGATAAATTCCTGTTCAGACAGAATCACCTGACTACCACCGCCTACATGAACTTCTGTAACCGTACCCTTGCGGATATGCAGCGGATCATCAACAACATGATGACGCAATCTCCAATCGAGAACTAACGCCTCATTAATTTGATTAATAGAACCAGACGGACGTTTTTCTTCACGCTGCCAACTCAATTCAATTTGGTCATGTATTTGTCTGGTTCGATAATTTCGTATTAAACCCACTTTCTGTTTAATCGTCTCTAAGTCCTGAATATCTGTTCTCTGTAGGCTTCCACCTAATGAGTACTGGACATTGTTTTGGTTGGGAAGGGTATCAATGCCCGCAAAGTAGGTTTGACGTCTTTGCTCTAATCTTAATGTGCTGTTTAAATATAAAGCTCGATCCAGCAAATTATAATTCTTAAAATTAATCTCACCCCGGGCACCATTATTTGAGCTATACCCGCCCCCGACAGCAATTGTTTGCGATTGAGCTTCAGTTAATACCACCTGAATAGGCACCGCTTTATGTTGTGTGATATCTGGTACGATACTTACCGAAACTGATTTAAAGTGCGGTATAGCTTGAAGTGATATTTGAAACCTGTGCAATAAGTCACGCTTATAGGGCGTGCCTACTTTAAAAAGCATGAGATTTCTAACAATCGATTCATCATATCGCTCTAAACCTGTGATTTCTAGTTCACCAAAATAAAAAACTGGTCCAGAATCAATCACCACAGTTAATTCCACAAGAGCATTTTCGGTATCAACGACAGCCTTGCTATCTACAATATTTGCAGCGGCATAGTCTTTTTCCGTAATTCTAGATAACAGATTGGTTTTTTCTTGTTCCCAATCAGCAGACCGAAAAGGTTGTTTTATTTTCAGTTGCCAAGATTCACGCAATGCCTGGATACGCGCTTGCTTTTTAGGGTCACTACCAACCATATCACCTTGAAATTCTATATCTATTTTGCTAATTCTTGTTAGTTGTCCAGGGTCTACTGTTAGTATTGGCGCATTGTCTTTATCTTGCCAATTACCTACTAAATCAATCTTCGGCGTAAAATAGCCTTCGGTTGCTAATAACACCTTGATCTCTCGTTGTGCTCGACGAAAAAAAGCTCGTTGGGCTGTAACATTTGTTAACGGCTTATCAGGTAGTTCAAAATATTGATTCAAGAGTTTTAATATTGGATCAGGTGCAGACAAGGTGACAATAACATCATCACTTTTAGTTTCTGCTGTTTCTGCTACAACTAATTTAGAATATGTTAAAAGTACACTTACCAACAAAAAAATAATGAAATACTTGCCAGTGGTATTTAGGGAGGAGTTATACATAAGGACACAATTAAGTCCTAATTTTGATTTAGGTACTGCAGTAATAATTGATTAACACACTTTTTTATTTATAATGAGCGCCTATTCTACTATAAAAGCCCACCACACAATACAAGCAAGGGATTGCCGCCAATGCAAGCGACTAGCAAACTTTCTTGATGACGTAAAAACTCGTTATCCAGATTATCATGCACGTCCTGTAATGGCCTTTGGCGATGATAATGCCAACCTCTTGATTATAGGTTTAGCGCCTGGGATGCATGGCGCCAATCGAACGGGAAGACCGTTCACAGGAGATTTTGCAGGCATCCTACTGTATCAAACATTACATAAATTTGGTTTTGCCAACCACGCCGAATCTGTTTCATCTGGTGATAATCTTATGCTTTTGGGCTGCCGTATTACCAACGCAGTTAAATGCTTGCCACCAGCAAACAAACCGATACCTGAAGAAATACGTCAATGCAACCAATATCTCGTTTCTGAAATTTCTGAATTCTCCCATAAAAAAGGCACAGCAATAGTTGCACTCGGTACACTTGCCCACCAAGCTGTATTAAGAAGTCAAGAACTAAAGCCTAAAAATTACCCATTCAGTCATGGTGCAATTCACCAATTACCTAATGGATTAACACTTTATGACAGTTATCACTGTAGTCGATACAATACTCAAACTAAACGCCTCACAACAGAGATGTTTGAACAAGTTTTTGCTAAAATTCAAAATGATTTGGCTTTAATATGAAACAGCTTTGAATCAAAAAACAATGACAATGCAGTAATTTGCATTATTGCTTAATAAAACAAATATAAACGGAGAAATTCACATGCCATATGTCAATATTAAAATAGCGGGCACACTGACACGCGAGCAGAAAGCAAAAATTGCTGAAGAACTTGCCGATACGTTAGAACGCGTTGCCGA
>JAOULU010000317.1 GCA_029881855.1 Nitrosomonas sp.
CCTTCTTTAGAAAAAGTTGCAATGGAATACCAGGAAGGAGTGCGGACAAAATTCAGCGCCCAGTATCAATTTACTCAGGGGCGAGATATCGATATCATGCATTGGCTGGAGAAGTAAGGCAAAGAGTTCGAGACTCATCAGGTAAGTACGCTTGCAACGTCAGCTGTGTAAATAATTTACAAGTTTTGCTCAAATCCGCCCCACTGCAATCCCATTGATTTAGAATATCGCCACGTCAGGTATCGCTTTGCTCAAAGCATGAGCGTGCGGAATTTATATAACATGGTAGACAAAGAGAGGTTAATTCTATGGGCTCTGATCGTTCAAAATCGGTTGCTAGTAAAAAAAGAGGTTGTCTTGCCATACATAACGCGACACTAAAAGATATACCTGCATTGACAGCGCTGACTAGTCGAGTTTATGCAGATACGGAAATGGATGGATACGCAGCCGGTGCATTGACAGGACAAATTAACAATTTTTCTGAAGGCCAATTTGTCGCGACTTACGACGATAAAGTGGTTGGTTATTGCGCTTCTTTTATTATTTCTGGGCATCTAGCGCTCAAACCCCATACATGGGCCGAAATCACGGGTAATGGCTATGCTTCGCGTCATGATCCTCATGGCGATTATTTATACGGCATGGAAGTTTGCGTTGATCCTAATTATCGTGGTTATCGGATCGGTCAACGCTTTTATAATGCTCGCAAACAATTGTGTCAGAAATATGGCTTAAAAGGGATTATATTTGCTGGGAGATTACCTAGCTATGCAAAAAAAGCACGCCGTTTCCCTGATATAGAAGAATATGTTCAACAGGTTGTACAAAAAAAACAACGCGACCTGGTACTTTCTTTTCAACTGCATAATGGTTTTGATGTACTGGGCGTAATCAAAAATTATTTACCGGCAGATCGCGCTTCACTCGGTTATGGCGTACATCTCATTTGGCATAATCCCAAGGTTCCGGAGGAGCGTGAAATAAAGCGCCACAAGACCTATGGGGGCCGTTTACAGGATACAGTGCGTGTTGGAACAGTGCAATACATGCTGCGCAGGGTTCACTCATTTGAAGAATTTATTAAATTTGTGGAATATTTTGTCGATGTGGTGGCTGATTACAAAGGTGATTTTGTTGTATTCCCCGAACTGTTCACTCTACAGTTACTTTCGATCGAGGATCAAGAGCTTTCGCCAGCTGAATCCATTGAAGCCCTAACCAAATATACACCACGCTTTACTGAAGCCATGCGAGATATGGCATTGCGTTATAACATCAACATTATTGGTGGTTCGCATCCAACCTGCATGCCCTCTGGTCGGGTAGAGAATATTTCTTATGTGTTTCTACGTGATGGCTCCATTCATGAACAGGCCAAGATTCATCCAACACCCAATGAAGTCTACTGGTGGAATATTGAAGGCGGACTAGCACTCAATGCAATAGAGACCGACTGTGGTTCCATTGGCATATTAATTTGTTACGATGCAGAGTTTCCTGAACTGGCGCGTCACCTTGCTGATCAAGGAGTTTCTATTATATTTGTGCCGTTTTGCACTGACGAACGTCAAAGCTATTTACGTGTGCGTTACTGCAGTCAGGCACGGGCAGTAGAAAATCAAATATATGTTGTCATGTCTGGCAACGTAGGCAATCTGCCAAATGTATCTAACATGGATATTCAATACGCACAGAGTTGCATTCTTACTCCCTGCGATTTTCCATTTGCACGAGATGGTGTCGCAGCAGACACGACTCCCAATGTGGAAACGGTCGCGTTTGCTGATCTGCGCCCTGAAACACTGCGTCTAGCACGAAACACTGGCACAGTGCAGAACCTGAAAGATCGGCGTCACGATTTGTATTCTGTTCACTGGCGCGGGAAGTAAATAGCAAAAATTATGAAAATCCTACCGTACTGCGAGATAACAGCTGCAAGTACGCTGAGGACAATGCGGAGGTAGTAAATGGAACAACAATTGGAACATAACGTGAGCTGACCAAACAGATGGACATGACTTACATTAAATCGTTTGCCAATTCACTGAGAAAGCATAAAGAAGATATTTGTAATTATGCCAATTTCAACTGACATCTGCTCGGATTATTTTAATTAAAATGGGCAAACCTCAGTTCCTGATGACACTCGAGCATATTCTTTGTTGCAGCCTAAATGTACTCACAAGACCGGAAAAGGACCCAGAAACTAATAATTTGTCAAACCATTACACACGGCGACCATTGAAATAAATAGAGAGGGTTTTACATTCAGATATACTAAACCAATACGCTGATATTACATGCCACGTACTAACAAACAGTAAACAACTGTTACTAGTCCTCCCACATGCTAGTA
>JAOULU010000318.1 GCA_029881855.1 Nitrosomonas sp.
TAAATTGTTCTTGGTTTTTTTCTCATACTTCCTGTTTTCATCTTGTATTCAAATAGACGGCATTCTAATGCGCCGTTAAATAGCGGGGTGCGGCGTGAGGTACTGAGGCGGATTGTTTTTGGTAGTGCAGGGTCTGCAGAGAGTATATATGCGTTCCAGCCAGTGAATTTTTGCTTTAAAGTGTCTCCAAGTTTTGGGTAAAACTCAATAAGTGTTTCCAGTTCACCAATACGTACACCGTAAGGTGGATTTGTGACTAATATTCCATATGGTTCAGGCGCGGAAATTTCAAGTATATTGGCTTGTTTTAAATGTATAAGGTTTTCTAAACCAGCCGTTTCTAGATTGGTTTTGGCATCAGCCAGTGCATAGCCATATAAATCGCTACCATAGATGGGTAGTGGAGATGGTGGATGTTGTGCTGCAATCGCGGTTTCTTTTAACTGCTGCCAATATTTTTGGTCGAATTGTTTGAGTTTTTCAAATGCAAAACTTCGTTTGGAACCCGGTGCGATGTTCAGTGTTATCTGTGCCGCTTCCAGTAAAAATGTGCCACTACCGCACATGGGGTCTAATAATGGCGTTC
Organism: Nitrosomonas sp.; assembly: GCA_029881855.1. GTDB lineage: Bacteria > Pseudomonadota > Gammaproteobacteria > Burkholderiales > Nitrosomonadaceae > Nitrosomonas. The sequence continues at coordinate 587 of JAOULU010000318.1, forward strand.
CGGGTTGCCAGCCGGATAAATGTAGGATACCGGCCGCAAGGTTTTCTTTTAGAGGCGCTTCCCCTGAGGTTTTTCGGTATCCACGTTTATATAATGCATCACCTGATGTATCCAGGTATAAAGTGAATTTTTGTGCTTCTAGAAATCCATGAATGCGAATATCTGGTTGTAGGGTGTTGACGCTGGGGCGCTTGTTGTTAGTTTTACGGAATTTGTCGCACACCGCATCCTTGATTTTAAGCGTGATAAAGTCCAAGCTTCTCAGCGGGCACTTAATAGCGGCAAGATTGACTCGAATGGTTAATTTAGGAGAAAACCATTCGTTCCAAGGTAATGCGTAAGCCGTGGCGTATATATCCTCTTCGTTTAAATATGGTTTCTGGGCAACCTGCCATAGCACGCGACTAGCGATACGACTTTTCAAATTTATTTGATAACAAGTGTGCCAATTGCCTTGGAACTGAACGCCGCCATTAGATATTTTTATGGTTCCGGCTCCAATGGTTTCTAATTCTGCAGCAAGTGCGGGTTCAAGCCCGCGAGGGCAAGGTGCGAAGAAATGGAATTGTTCTTGTTTCAATATTTGTTTACTTTTCTTTCCATAAGGCGTAAGCAAGTAAAGCCCATGCGCTCAGAAATGAAACACCGCCAAATGGTGTGACCATGCCCAATCCGCGTATTTCAGTCAGGCTTAAGATATAAAGACTGACACTGAATAGTAGAATACCTAATAGCATTAGCCAGCCAGATGCAGCAATCATGCGGGATTTTGGATAGTGAAACAGAATTAACCCGATGATGAGTAAGCCAAGTGCATGAAAAAAATGATACTGTACACCTGTTTGATAAACGACAAGCATATCAGTGGATAACATTTGTTTTAGGCCATGTGCGCCAAAGGCTCCAAGCGCAATACACAAGAATGTATTGATGGAACCAAGTAGAAGAAAAATTTTTGGCATCTTGTTTTTCCTTGTAGAGGTCTTTTTATACGGCTTTTGAGGCCGCTTTTATGCAGCCTTAAGTAATTAGTTAGGTTCAGAATTATCGGCGTTAGGGATATTTCTGGTTGTTTTGCTGATTTTTGTGATTTCTGCTTCTGCTCTTCCTTGCGCGAATTTTACCTGAATTTTATCGCCAGGATTGATCTCTTTGCTATTTCGTATCACAGTGCCCTGCGCAGAATAAGCAATGCTGTAACCTCGCTCAAGTACAGATTGTGGGTTTAAATGAGTCAATTGTGATTGTTTGTTTTGTAGGGAAATGGCGAGTGTATTAAGGTGATGTAAAAGTGCTTGGTGTAGTCGTTGTGTCAATTTGTCATGCTGTTCGAGTAAACGAGTAATTTTGGGTGTGGCTGCATTAAGACGTTGACCTAATTCACATAACTTCCAAGATTTCTTATCGGTCTGGTATGTCCAGCTAGTGATGAATCTCTCCTTTGAATTTTGCAGATGTATATATTGATTGTGAATACGTTCACCTGGATGAATTAATCGGTGTGTTAAGAGATCTGTTTGTTGCATGCAGTGTTCAATATGATGAAGTATGATGCGATTTAGGCGTTGATGCAGTGTATTTAGACGATGATATAAAGCTTCACTATCTTGGCTGGCCAATTCAGCTGCGCCACTAGGTGTCGGTGCACGTTTGTCAGCAACAAAATCAGCAATGGTGTAGTCAGTTTCATGACCTATGCCTGTAATGATGGGTATCTTACAAGTAATAATGGCTTGAGCCACAATCTCATCATTGAAT
>JAOULU010000047.1 GCA_029881855.1 Nitrosomonas sp.
AAAAGAAAATAATGGAAATTGAAAAGAGAGATTGTTTAATGATTATTTTTATTTTTTATTGATTTGAAAAAAAATCTCCTGCTGCAACCAGATTTCTAACTGGGACTATAACTGGGACTAAGCTAAGTATTTAATGCTGATCTGATAAGAATGTATAAAACAAGCAAACGTATCTTATTGATATTAATGGTGCTGTTGGGCAGAATCGAACTGCCGGCCTACTGATTACGAATCAGTTGCTCTACCAACTGAGCTACAACAGCTTGGGTGTGTAATCAGCGATTATAGCGGTTTGGGTTAAATGGGCAAACAGCTTCATTTTTTTTACGCTATGCTATTTCTGAATTCTCATCAATAGATATTGAATTGAATAAATTCAATGCCTTCCCAGTAATATTCGTTTAAGTTCGGCGAATGTCGTTAAAAACCTGTACATCTTTGGCATAAAAGGCGATAATTGCCATATGAACGCTGAAAACACTGGTGCAAAAAATATCTTGGTCATTCATGGCCCAAATTTAAATCTTTTGGGAGTGCGTGAGCCTGAGATTTATGGTGAAAACACGTTGCAGGATATTAACAGAAATTTAAGTGTTTTGGCTAAAAATGCAGGGGCTAGTTTAGATACTTTTCAAAGCAATGCCGAGTCAGAGTTAATCGAAAGGATCCATCTGGCGATGAATGATGGAACAGAATTTATCATTATTAATCCGGCTGCTTATACGCATACCAGCGTTGCATTACGGGATGCACTTGCTGCGGCAAAGCTGCCATTTATTGAAGTACATCTTTCTAATGTTTTTTCTCGTGAACCTTTTCGTCGAAAATCTTATTTCTCGGATCTTGCAGTTGGTGTGATTAGTGGTTTAAATATAAAAGGCTATGAGCTGGCTTTGAAATATGCTCTGGAATTGCGTTAGGAATCTTTTACAGTGGCCCAAAAATTCTTTCCTTAATTTTAAAAATTGTGTGCCGTAGTTGTAAATTTTTTTCTTATGTTACTAGTTAGTGATGCTATAGCATTGATTTAAATAATTATTTTTATTGATGATAATTTGTGATTGTTTGTGACTGTATGCTGATTATAAAAGTTACCTTTAAGCGGGGCATTGTCTCGGGAGGCTGGATATGGATTTAAGAAAGCTTAAAAAGCTGATTGAACTGGTAGAAGAATCAGGTATCACTGAATTGGAGATTACTGAGGGCGAAGAGAAGGTTCGCATCTGTAAAACAGGAGGTGCGGCACAAAACTATGCATTGATGCAGCCGCCAGTTATGCAACCAGTTTCTGCTGTGCCACATTCTGTGCAGAGTTCTACGGTAGACGATGGACAGAAGGAGGCGCCATTACCAACAAAATCGTTGCCTGATGGTCATACGGTTAAATCACCCATGGTTGGAACATTTTATCGGTCCGCATCTCCAGGTGCCAGTCCTTTTGTAGAGATCGGCCAGACAGTAAAAGTGGGCGATACATTATGTATTATTGAAGCAATGAAGTTACTGAATGAGATTGAAGCGGATAAGAATGGTGTGATCAAAGCGATATTGCTAGAGAATGGCCAACCAGTAGAGTATGGTGAATCTTTATTTGTAATCCAATAATTGTCTGAATTGAGACCCTGTGTTGGTTGGATCTCATCGGACCTAAATCAAGATCGTTTGGATAAATATGTTTGAAAAAATTCTTATAGCAAATCGCGGTGAAATTGCTTTACGTATTCAACGTGCATGCCGAGCAATGGGCATCAAATCAGTCGTCGTCTATTCACAAGCAGATGCAGAAGCTAAGTATGTCAAGCTGGCTGATGAATCGGTATGTATTGGCCCAGCACAGGTTGCGTTAAGTTATCTTAATGTACCCGCCATTATCAGTGCGGCAGAAGTGACAGATGCTGAAGCAATACATCCAGGTTATGGTTTTCTTTCTGAGAATGCAGATTTTGCAGAGCGCGTTGAGAAAAGTGGGTTTGTGTTTATTGGTCCTCGGCCCGAAACTATTCGTATGATGGGCGATAAAGTCAGTGCTAAGATTGCAATGAAAAAAGCGGGTGTGCCGTGTGTTCCTGGTCCTGATGGTGCATTGCCTGAGAGTATTCATGAGATTAAAGAAATCGCTCGAGATATTGGTTATCCTGTCATTATTAAGGCGGCTGGCGGCGGCGGTGGGCGTGGTATGCGTGTGGTTCATACCGAGGCCGCGTTATCAAATGCAGTAATTATGACACGTAATGAAGCGCAGGCCGCTTTTGGAAACCCCGTTGTTTATATCGAGAAGTATTTGGAAAACCCGCGCCATGTTGAGTTTCAATTGTTGATTGATGAACATGGCAACGCTGTTCATCTTGGTGAAAGAGACTGCTCGTTGCAACGTCGTCACCAGAAAATTCTTGAGGAAGCGCCAGCTCCTGGTATTTCTGAGAAGCTGCGTAATAAAATTGGAGAGCGTTGTGCAGATGCATGTCGCCGCATTAATTATCGCGGTGTAGGAACATTTGAATTCTTATTTGAGAATAATGAGTTCTATTTTATTGAGATGAATACCCGCTTGCAGGTAGAGCATCCTGTGACAGAAGCTATAACTGGGATTGATTTGGTGCAAGCGCAAATTAATGTGGCCGCTGGCAAGAAATTAGCATTTAGTCAGAAAGATATTGAAATAAAGGGTCATGCTATCGAATGTCGTATTAATGCTGAAGACGCTTATAAATTAACCCCTTCTGCAGGCCGTATTACACAATATCACGCTCCCGGTGGCCCGGGCGTGCGTGTTGATTCGCATGCTTATCATAACTACATGGTGCCGCCTTTCTATGATTCTATGATTGGCAAAATCATTACTTATGGGGATACACGCGAACAGGCTATTGCGCGTATGCGTATTGCGCTATCTGAAATGGTTGTGGCTGGCATTAAAACAAATATTCCATTACATCGTGATTTATTAACCGATTCCATGTTTCTTACAGGTGGCGTTGCTATTCACTATCTGGAACAAAAACTTGCACTGCATAATCAAGCTATTTAGTGCTTATAGGTTCGCGGAGTCATCAGAGTCAAAATGTCCTGGGTTTCAATTATCATCAAAATAGATGATGTGCATGCAGAGATGCTCAGTGAGGCATTGCTTGAGCAAGGTGCGTTATCAGTTGATATTCATGATGCTGCTGCGGGTACCGAGCGAGAGCAATTGCTATTTGGAGAACCTGGTGAGCCGATAGATGAGATCTGGCAGAATGCGGAAGTTTCTGCTTTATTTGATAAAGCGATTGATGTTAGCGCAGTAGTCCAGTCGGTTGAGCATCTAGTACAGCTACCTGCCAAGCTGAATTATCGTATTGAAACAATTGAAGAGCAAGATTGGGTCCGTGTCACCCAGTCACAATTTAGCCCTATCCAAATATCTGCGCGTTTATGGATTGTGCCAACATGGCATCAGTTTCCTGATCCTGCCGCCATAAATTTGATATTGGATCCCGGTCTGGCTTTTGGTACCGGCAGTCACCCCACAACACAGTTATGCCTTGCTTGGCTTGACGAAAATCTAAAACAAGGTGAAACGGTGCTGGATTATGGTTGTGGTTCAGGGATACTGGCTATAGCTGCGCTCAAACTGGGTGCAAGTCATGTGGCTGGTATTGATATTGATCCGCATGCGCTAGTGGCTAGCTATGAGAATGCCAAGCGTAATCAATGTGATCAATCGAGGGCGGTATTTGTAACTGCATACGATCATTTAGATGAAAAACCTGGAGCTGTTGTGACGGTTGACGTGGTGGTTGCCAATATTCTGGCAAATCCGTTGATCATGTTAGCACCAGTACTAACAAATGCTTCCAGAAGTGGTGGGCGTATCGTATTATCTGGTGTGTTAAAGGAACAATCAGAAGATGTTATGAACACCTATCAACAATGGTTTAATATGCAAATTTCAGGTGAACAAGAAGGCTGGGTGATATTAACAGGGAATAAAAAATAGTTTGTTTTTTCTGAAAAATGTTTGCTGCGTCACGCTGTTCTAAGTAATTTTAGGGGTGAATAAATGGCATTGGTGACATTGTGTCCTACTTGTGGAACAACTTTCCGTGTACACGCCGAACAATTGCAGGCACATGGTGGTAGGGTCTGTTGTGGGCAATGTCGTAGTTTTTTCAATGGCTTTTCAACGCTGATTACGGTAGATGAGTCAGAAATGATTTGTTCTTCTCGTACGGTTGGTGAATTACTTGAAAAGCATGGTCCCGAGACAGTTTCTGCGCATGATATGTTTGCAGATGGTGGCTACGATGATTGCCCGGAATCATCCCCTCCTTCCCCTTCTTCCTCCCCCTCTGACTGGATAGATGAAGAGATTAGTTTTGACCAAGAAGAACGCCAGGAACTATCGCCTATGTGGTCTTTGGCCAGTTTGTTTATGCTGATTTTACTTGTTGGTCAGTTAACGTATGTTTTTCGTATGGAATTGACCGAAACTATACCCAACACAAGGCCGTATCTAGAAAAATATTGTGCAATCTTTTCTTGCACGTTGCCCTTTCCTCAGCAAATAGACTTGCTCAGTATTGAAGCGTCTGATTTGCAAGTAAATCCCAAGAACCAAACAGAGGTAATTACCTTAACAGCTACCATTAGGAATCATGCGACTTTCTCACAGGCATTACCACAACTGGAACTCTCATTAACGGATACGCATAATAAGTTATTATCCAGTCGTATATTAACGGTAGAAGATTATTTGCAGGACGAAATAGGTACTGTGGAATTCATTCCACCTCATCAAGAAATTGATATCAAAGTTCATTTTGATGGTAGCAATCTGAATGCTACTGGCTACCATTTACTTTTAAAATACCTGTAAAGCCTTATCAATCCAAGCTTGACGTAGTGCTGGGGTATAATATGAGGCTTTCCCATAAGATTTATTAACCATGAATAGAAATACTCGAACTGCCCTATTGGAAGACTTGTTTCCTCGTCGTATCCTGATCCTAGATGGTGCAATGGGTACAATGATTCAGACTTTTAAGCTTGAAGAAGCTGATTTTCGTGGCGAGCGTTTTACTGATTTTACGCATGAACTTAAAGGGAACAATGACTTATTGACCTTGACGCGACCAGAAATTATCCGTTCTATTCACACGGGGTATTTGGAAGCTGGCGCAGATATTATCGAGACCAATACGTTTAATGCCAATGCAGCTTCCATGGCTGATTACCATCTACAGGACCTGGTCTATGAATTGAATTGTTCGGCCGCAAAATTAGCTTGCGAAGCGGCTCAAGAAGTTGAAGCAAAGAATCCCGATAAACCTCGTTTTGTTGCGGGTGTAATCGGGCCTACAACCAAAACGGCATCTATTTCTCCCGATGTGAATGACCCGGGTTTTCGTGGTATTACATTTGATCAGCTGGTGGTTGATTATACGGAATCGATACGTGGTTTGGTTGATGGTGGCGTTGATATTTTGTTGGTTGAAACTATTTTTGATTCATTGAATTCAAAAGCGGCATTATTTGCTATTGACCAATTCTTTGATGATCATGATATACGTTTGCCGATTATGATTTCGGTCACAATTACAGATGCTTCTGGCCGCACATTATCAGGTCAAACACCAGAAGCTTTCTGGAACTCTATCAGTCATACACGTCCTCTTTCGGTGGGTATTAATTGTGCATTGGGTGCAGAACTTATGCGGCCCTATATCGAGGAGCTAGCGAATGTTGCTGATGTATATACCAGTGTACATCCCAATGCCGGCTTACCAAACCCATTATCAGACACTGGCTATGACGAGACGCCCGAGTATACTGCAAAGCAGATTAAAGATTTTGCGCAATCTGGTTTTGTAAATATTGTGGGAGGGTGTTGTGGTACGACTCCGCCACATATTAAAGCCATTGCAGATGCTGTTAGTGATATTAAACCACGTAAAATACCCGATATCCCTAAGAAGCTGCGCTTGTCAGGTTTGGAGCCGCTTAATATTGGTGACGATTCGTTATTCGTAAATGTGGGTGAACGTACCAATGTCACCGGTTCAAGAGCATTTGCTCGTTTGATCCTGAACGATAAGTATGCCGAAGCGTTGGATGTTGCACGTAATCAGGTAGAAAATGGTGCGCAGATTATTGACATCAACATGGATGAGGCGATGTTGGATTCACAAAAGGCGATGGTGACCTTTTTGAATCTGGTGGCTGCTGAGCCAGACATTTGCAAAGTGCCAATTATGTTGGATTCTAGTAAGTGGTCAGTGATTGAGGCAGGTTTAAAATGCGTGCAGGGTAAGGCCGTCATTAATTCTATCAGCATGAAAGAAGGTGAAGCGGAATTCATCAAGTATGCAAAGCTTGCACGTCGATATGGTGCGGCGGTGATTGTGATGGCTTTTGATGAGATAGGACAAGCGGATACCATGGCACGCAAGATAGAGATATGTTCGCGTAGCTACGAGATTCTCGTCAATCAAGTAGGTTTCCCGCCGGAAGATATTATTTTTGACCCGAATATTTTTGCTATCGCTACGGGTATTGATGAGCATAACAATTACGGTGTTGATTTTATTGAAGCGACACGTATTATCAAAGAGACGTTGCCTTTTGCCAAGATAAGCGGCGGTGTGTCGAACGTTTCATTTTCCTTCCGTGGCAACGAGCCCATTCGTGAAGCCATCCATACTGCTTTCTTGTATCACGCGGTTAAAGCTGGCATGACCATGGGTATTGTGAATGCGGGTCAATTAGGCGTTTATTCTGATATTCCTGCAGAATTATTAGAAAAGGTTGAAGATGTATTGCTCAATCGGCGTGACGATGCAACCGAACGTCTGGTTGATTTTGCAGAAAATTTCAAAGGTAAGAAAAAAGAGCAGACTGAAGACCTTGCTTGGCGTGATGAGCCATTACAGCAGCGTATTACCCATGCGCTTGTTAGAGGAATTTCCACTTATATTGTGGAGGATACCGAAGCTGCGCGTTTAGAGATCGACCAAGCAGGAGGGCGTCCAATCCAAGTGATTGAAGGCCCGCTAATGGATGGTATGAGTGTGGTTGGTGATTTGTTTGGTGCGGGTAAAATGTTTTTACCTCAAGTGGTTAAATCAGCGCGGGTAATGAAACAAGCTGTGGCGCATTTATTGCCATTTATTGAAGCAGAAAAGAAATTATCTGGTGATAACAAGCCCAAAGGAAAAATTGTTATTGCGACGGTCAAAGGTGATGTGCATGATATTGGTAAAAATATTGTCACGGTGGTGTTGCAATGCAATAACTATGAAGTTGTGAACATGGGCGTGATGGTACCTTGCGCACAGATTTTAGAGATGGCAAAAAAAGAAAATGCTGACATTATTGGTTTATCAGGGCTCATTACACCATCACTGGAAGAAATGACACATGTTGCCAAGGAAATGCAGCGTGAAGGTTATACCATTCCATTGTTGATTGGCGGTGCGACTACTTCTCGTGTACATACCGCGGTCAAGATTGCGCCGCATTATGATGGGCCGGTCGTATGGGTGCCAGATGCTAGTCGTGCAGTTGGTGTCTGTAGCAACCTGATGTCGGATGACCAACAGGCTGAATATGTGCAAGGCTTGGAAGCAGAGTATGAAAAAGTTCGTACGCAACACAAAAACAAAAAAGGCCCATCCAAAATTTTACCGATTGTAGAAGCTCGTGCTAATGCATATAAAATAGACTGGCAAAACTACAGTGTTCATGAGCCTGCACTAATTGGTGTTCGTACATTAAATAATTACCCATTAGAGAAAATTGCCCCAGCTATCGACTGGACACCTTTTTTTCAGGCCTGGGAGTTAGCCGGACGTTATCCAGCTATTCTTGAAGATGAAGTGGTGGGCGAAACAGCAACGAATTTATTCCATGATGCGCAAATCATGTTGAAGAAAATTGTTGACCAAAAATGGTTGAGCGCTAATGCCGTGATTGGTTTGTTTCCAGCCAATTCTGTGGGTGATGATATCGAAATCTACACGGATCAATCCCGTAGTAAGATTGCCATGACCTACCACTGCCTACGCCAACAAACAGTTAAACCTACCGGGCGCCCTAATCGAAGTTTGTCAGATTTTATTGCGCCTAAAGAGACAGGTGTTAAAGACTTTATCGGTTTGTTTGCTGTTGGTGCTGGGTTTGGTATTGATGAGCGGGTTAAAGCATTTGAAGATGCTAATGATGACTATAGTGCAATTGTGCTCAAAGCGCTGGCTGACCGTTTGGCAGAGGCGTTTGCTGAGCATATGCATATGCGTGTACGGCGTGAATTCTGGGGGTATGCTAAGGATGAAGTTTTGGACAATGAACAAATGATTAAAGAAGAATATCTTGGCATCCGCCCAGCACCGGGTTATCCAGCTTGCCCTGATCATACTGAAAAGGGGCCTTTATTTGAACTATTGGATGCAACTAAAAATGCAGGTATCGTTGTTACTGAATCCTATGCTATGGTACCGACCGCAGCTGTTTCTGGATTCTATTTTGCACATCCAGATTCAACTTTTTTTGCGGTCGGAAAAATTGGTAAGGATCAGGTGGAAGATTATGCCCAGCGCAAAGGTTGGACAATGGATGAGGCGGAAAAATGGCTGGCGCCTGTCTTGGCGTATGAACGTACATGATATGTTGATGGCCAATCTCTGAATGATTAAGAGGTGAATATGAGTCTTTTAGACAAAGCAAAAGTATTATCGGATAAGATTGCCGAGAAAACCGTTGAGTTCAGCAGTGATGAAGTTATTGCAGAAACTATAATTAAGGCAGTTGATAAACAAGAAAAGGTCAATGCGATCTTGAAAGTGCGCGGTTCAAATTATCGCGTTAGCAGTCTTAATTTATCGATGGGGATTCCGCCGGGTGTTTCTTTTGGTATCCGGCGTGTTAAGGAAGATAGAGAAAATGAAGAGGGTGAGGCGCTTGATAAGCCGCCTGTGAAGTAATGATCATTAGGATCGTGCATCTGTTTGCTTTATTCTCGTTTCTTGCCAATTGCCATAGATAACACGTAGCAAACGTGACCTGAGTGGTTTTTGCAATGAACGCCTCAATCATTTGATTGCATGGGAATTGAGAAAACAGACGCTGGAGTGGTAATTCTCTTATACCGATTCACAGTTTATGTTTATCATGTCATTATTTTAGTAATAGTTAGTACATTATTCTTTTTTTAAATAGAGACAGTTGTTTTTGTTTTTCTCATCTGGCTACTCGAAGAAAGAATGTCATGCATAATGCAGTCAATATGAAGATTCTGATATTAGATGATGATGTTTTTATACTTAAGCTGCTGACTCGTATGCTTAAGGGTCAAGGTTTTAAATCAGTTGAATCTTGTGACAATGGTTCA
>JAOULU010000319.1 GCA_029881855.1 Nitrosomonas sp.
GGCCCGTGTGGTAAATGAATTTATTGAGACCCTAAGGCAAGAGCCCATATTGGCATCCGTTAATACATTTTTTCGTCCGACAGTACCGCAACTCTTTATTGAGGTGGATGAAGCAAAAGCCATTACCCAGGGTGTCAAAATAGCGGATATTTATGCGGCACTACAAAGCACGATGGGTTCGTTATATGTTAATGATTTTAATCGTTCAGGGCGCACCTATCGGGTTCAATTGCAGGCTGAAGCAGCCTATCGAATGAAGCCTGAGGACTTAGGCAAGGTTTATGTGCGCTCTGATTCTGACGCGATGATTCCGTTGTCAGCTTTGAGTAAAGTGGAGCATGTCGTTGGCGCTGAGCAATTGGAACGCTTTAATGGATTGTTATCGGCAAAGCTATTGGGGCGTGGTGAAGTAGGTGTGAGTTCAGGTGATGCGCTTGAACTGGTAGAGCGTATTGCAGCAGAAACGCTGCCAGATGGTTATCAAATTGCTTGGACGGGCAAGGCCTTTCAGGAACAAACGACGGGTGCGGCGGCATTATTTGCATTCAGCTTAGCAATTATTATGGTGTTTTTAATTTTGGCTGCGCAATTTGAAACCTGGGCACTGCCTTTAGCCGTGATTATGGCAGTACCTTTTGCTATTGCGGGTGCATTATTAGCTGTTTTGCTTCGCGATATGCCGAATGACATTTATTTTCAGATAGGGATGGTGACTTTAATTGGTCTGGCGGCCAAGAATGCCATTTTATTGGTTGAATTTGCCAATCAAAAAATGAAAGAAGGGGTTGGTGTTAAACAAGCGGCCATTCAGTCGGCACGTCTACGGTTTCGTCCTATTGTTATGACTTCTATGGCTTTTATTTTAGGGGTTGTGCCTTTGGTTATCGCAACGGGTGCAGGTTCGGCTGCACGGCAATCTATGGGTACAGGGGTGTTTGGTGGCATGATTATGGCGGCATTTATTGCCACCATATTTGTGCCCTTGTTTTTTTCTTGGTTTGTGAGTAAGCATACATCCAAGCAACCCGGGAATGAGGATGATGACAAAGAAAGTTGTCAGCAAGACCGGCCAACGTTATCCTATAAACCGATTACGAAAGAATAATGTTGCGAATATAAAATAATAGCGTCTGCGCGAATACCAATATTTCCACTACAATTAGATCCATGAATTCAAACAATTCAACTAACACAGCCAAGAAAATCTTGGCCTCTACTGGCCAGATGTCTACAAGGTTTGGTAATGGAAATATTTTTCTGATTGGGATGATGGGTGCTGGAAAGACGACCATTGGCAAATCATTAGCGAATTATTTAGGCAAGCAGTTTATTGATACCGATCATGAAATCCAAGAACGTACAGGCGTCAAAATACCGGTTATTTTTGAGATTGAAGGCGAGGAAGGGTTCCGAAAGCGTGAGACAGAAGTATTGCGCGAGTTGGTTAAAAAAGACAACATTGTTTTAGCAACGGGCGGTGGGGTGGTTTTGAGTCAGGAGAATCGCATGTTGTTAGCGCAAAGTGGCACCGTTGTATACTTACGTGCGTCTGTTAATGATTTACATCGACGAACGCGATACGACAAGAGCCGACCTTTGTTACAGACAAAAAACTCACATAAGAAACTCACCGAACTTTTTTCGCAACGGGATGACTTATATCGGGACACTGCACATGTGATTGTTGATAGCGGCAAGCAAGGTGTGCGACAACTGGTACAAAAGCTGGTTAATAAGCTTATCCATTATAATTCATCTAGATGCAGTGGAAATAATATGCAAACCATTACAGTTGATTTTGTCCCTTCTTCTGACAAACGTAGTTACCCTATACATATTGGCTACGATATCTTGCAACAAACAGAATTGATTTTATCTTGTCTACCGCAAAAAAGAGTGGCTATTATTAGCAACACAACCGTTGCGCCGCTTTATTTAGATAAGCTACGTGCGGCACTAGAAAAACATGATGTGAATTGTATTCCAATTATTCTACCCGATGGCGAAGTACACAAAAATTGGGAAACTTTGAATTTAATCCATGATACTTTACTAAAAAATCATTGTGAGCGAAATACCACGATTATCGCATTAGGTGGTGGTGTAGTGGGGGATCTAACAGGTTTTGCAGCAGCTACCTATTTACGTGGTGTGCCTTTCATTCAAGTACCAACAACTTTACTAGCTCAAGTTGACTCATCCGTTGGCGGTAAAACAGGTATTAACCATGCGTTGGGTAAAAATATGATTGGTGCGTTTTATCAGCCGCTTATGGTGCTGGCGGATAGTGCAACACTCAATACGCTGCCTGATAGAGAGTTAAGTGCAGGT
>JAOULU010000320.1 GCA_029881855.1 Nitrosomonas sp.
CAACTTCTCATTAGATACAGCATTGTTTTTTAATCTCTATGATGATTTGTCAAGTAGTGAGCGCAATGCACCAGTATTTGAATTACAACCGTTGCCACCACATTTACTTTTTGCCAACAAGTTTGATAACAAGACAAAAGCGAATACCTATGGCGCGGAAATTATGGCGAAATGGCAAGTTACTAATGTTTGGCAGCTGATGTCCAGTTATACGTTGTTCAAAATGGATGCACGCTATGTCAAAAACAGCACGTCTTCTCTGAACCGATTGTTTGAGCAACAAAATTCGGATCCACGCCACCAATTCTCGGTGCGCTCAACTATCCAGCTACCTTATAATTTAGAATTTAATACTTCGTTTTACTACACGGATAAATTACAGGGGCAGGGTGTTTCAGAACAAGCTCGTCTTGACTTAAGGCTGGCATGGAATCCTCAACCCAAGCTTGAATTGGCGGTTGTCGGACAGAATTTAACCAATAAAGATCATTTTGAATTCAATGGCACTGATACGCTTCATAGTAATATTCCACGTAGTGCCTACGGTAGGATAACCATGCGATACTAGAAAATTACGCATCGATTAATTCTGCATCAAACTCTAACAAATGATTTTAACCATCAGATATTACGTTATGAATTAATCGATGCTTTTTCTTAAGGTTTTTTCACAAAATCAACCAGTTTCTGGTAAGTGAATAGGTAATCTTGTCCTTGTAAAGGGGTATGGCATTGTACGCAGTTTAGATCATTGCTTTTTTCTGTTCCATCCGGATTATAGACAGCAAAACCCCAGTCACCTGTCCGGTTCTCAGCAGGAAAACTGGCATCCCACTTGTCTTGTTTCTCCATTACGGCAACGGCTGCTAGTGAATCAATTTCAAAAACACCGTGATCACCAGGAACCGGTTTGCCATCTGTATCCGTCTTGGTGCTATATATTTCCATGATGATGACGGAGCCTGATGCACCTTCTTTTCCTTGTGTGTAACTAGAAATTGCCGTTTTGTTAGCATAAAGTTTGGCGACTTGTTTCTGATTAGCACGATTTGCTGTTAAATATTTAGTGAAGGTTTTTTCATAGCCTTGTGGAAACTTGACGTGCTCAGGGTCTCCACCACTAAAGGCGACAAGTGGTGTAAAAGTAAAGGCCACAACAACTGCGGTTAAAGCATATTTCATATTTTTCTCCTTATTTAACTTGCAAGATCAATAACCAGTTTTATAGACAAATAAATCACAGCATTGCAAGTGCTAGATGAACGGTGAATCGAAAGGGATGTTGTTTGACGGCATCAACAAAAGTTTTATGCTTACCTTCTTTTTTTAAACGCGCGTATTCTTCTCGTACCCTGACTCTACGCTCTTCTTGATACTTGTCCAGTAATGCACGTGCTTGCTTGAATTGGCCGGCATCATTTAACCATATTGCTGGCATAGAAACACCCCAATTACCTGGTGTGGTTTCATAAAAATCAAAATTGTTATTGGCTAACAATTCGCGTACTTCATCTGCTTCATCGTCTGAAACACCATTGAGCCGGAATAAAATTTTTGACATTGATTGTCTTTTCTTGTGTTATTTTCTGTTGTAAAGATTTTCAAGGTTGATGCTATCTTTGCGTCCGATTAGTTGTCAAGCGTAAGACAAAAATAACAAATTTATGGGTTCATCATCACTAAATGAAAAAAACTATTTTAATTACCGGGTGTTCAAGTGGCATTGGTTACTGTGTTGCCAAAGCGTTACATGAACGCGGTTATCGTGTTTTTGCCACAGCAAGAAGGTGGGAAAGCGTAGAAATGCTGCAAGATGAGGGGTTGGAAAGTATTTATCTGGATTTAACCGACTCAAATTCAATACATTGGGCTTTTGAAGAAATTATGCGTCGCACAGATGGGGAATTATATGCGCTATTTAATAACGGTGCATATGGATTGCCTGGCGCTGTTGAGGATTTAGGGCGGGATGCTTTACGTGTGCAGTTCGAGACGAATGTTTTTGGTTGGCAGGAGTTAACTAATCTTGCGATACCTGTTATGCGTCAGCAAGGCTATGGGCGCATTATTCAAAATAGCTCAGTGTTGGGTTTTGTATCCTTGCCTTTTCGCGGTGCTTATAATGCCTCAAAATACGCTATTGAAGGTTTGAGTGATACATTAAGGCTGGAGTTAAGAGGCAGTAATATTTTTGTTAGTTTAATAGAACCGGGGCCTATTGCCAGTCAGTTTCGTATTAATTCGGTTAAAGCACTTGAAAAATATGTGGATGTTGATAACAGCTTTCATCATGAAAGATACCGGGGCGTATTAAAACGTTTGAACACGAA
>JAOULU010000321.1 GCA_029881855.1 Nitrosomonas sp.
AATGAACAATAAATATTTACAAAATCGTAGTCTAAATGCCGTATGGCACCCATGTACTCAAATGAAGCAACATGAAATTTTTCCACTGGTTCCAATTGTTAGTGGAAAAGGTGTTTGGCTATATGACGCAATGGACAATGGCTATATAGATTCCATTAGCTCCTGGTGGGTTAATCTTTTTGGCCATACGCATCCTTATATTAATGCTGCCATTTGCGATCAGCTTGAAAAAATTGAGCATGTCATGCTTGCAGGTTTTACCCATGAACCTGTCGTTACACTATCCGAACGTCTAAATGCAATCACACCCGGTGATTTGGGTCATTGTTTTTATGCAAGTGATGGCGCATCAGCCATTGAAATCGCTTTAAAGATGAGTTTTCATTACTGGTTATTAAATGGGCAGCCCAAAAAAAATAAATTCATTAGTCTACAAAATGATTATCATGGCGAAACGCTAGGTGCATTATCTGTCACCGATGTTGCCATTTTCAAACAAACTTATGCACCACTGCTGCGTCAATGTGATCATGTCTCCACACCTGATTGGCGTTATGCCAAGCAGGGTGAATCTGCAGAAGAACACGCCTTAAATGCCGCTGTTGAGCTAGAAGAATATCTGGCGCAGAATCACTCAGAAACCGCTGCACTTATCATTGAACCACTTGTCCAAGGTGCTACTGGCATGGGTATGTATCACCCCATTTATTTAAAACGTGCCAGACAAATATGCGATCAATATCAAGTACACCTAATAGCTGATGAAATTGCAGTAGGGTTTGGCAGAACTGGCACAATGTTCGCTTGCGATCAAGCCAGCATCACACCTGATTTCTTATGTCTGTCAAAAGGACTCAGCGGTGGCTACTTGCCACTTTCAGTCGTCACGACAACAGATAGTATTTTCCAAACCTTTTATCATGACAAAACGGCACACGCATTCCTACATTCACATACCCATACCGGTAATGCACTCGCCTGTCGTGCTGCATTAGCCACACTGGATCTTTTTGATCAACATCAAACTATTGAAAGTAACAAAAGTAAAACAGCGTATCTCAACAAAATCGCCGAACCCCTTTCAACCCACCCCAAAGTCAAGCATTTCCGTAACTGCGGTATGATTTGGGCATTTGATGTAGAAACTAAAGATCCTAATTTTCCTGAAAAATGTTTTGAAGCGGGTTTAAAACAAAAATTACTATTGCGTCCGCTGGGAAATACTATCTATTTTATGCCTCCTTATGTTATTAACGAACAAGAAATAGATTTACTGGTTAATGGCACACTACACGTACTCAACGCACTGACCGAAGACAACAAATAGATAAGCATATGCAGTTAACTTTTTTAGGAGCAGCCGGTGAAGTTACCGGGTCCTGTTATTTAATTGAAATAGAAGAAGTTCGTTTTTTGGTTGACTGTGGCATGTTCCAAGGTGGACGTGAAGCAGATAAAAAGAACCGCACTGCCTTTAATTTTGACCCGCAGACAATTGATTTTGTATTACTCACCCATGCACATATTGATCACTCCGGGTTATTGCCACGGCTCAGTGCATGGGGGTTTAGGGGACCTGTCTATACGACTACAGCAACAGCTGACCTACTTAACGTCATGCTTAAAGACAGCGCACATATTCAGGAAAAAGAAACTGAATGGCGTAACAAAAAGCGTCGGCATGGCGGCTCAATACAAGAATACGCCCCACTATATACTGTTACACAAGCAGAGAACTTTCTATCGCAACTACGCGGCATCAAATATGACACCAAAGTCACGCCACATCCTTCAGTACACTGCATGTTTCGGGATGCCGGGCATATTCTGGGTTCTGCCATTATCGAATTATGGGTCAAGAATAAGACCGATCATAAGAAGCTTGTGTTCTCTGGTGATCTTGGCCAGCCCGGTCATCCTATCGTGCGTGATCCAACACCAATACAGCAAGCCGATGTGCTGCTTGTGGAATCAACCTACGGCAATCGATTGCACAAATGTTTATCCGATACGATGGAAGAACTCATTCATGCCATTAACGATACACTCATCAACAGAGGCGGCAATCTAATCATTCCAGCCTTTACGGTTGGTCGCACACAAGATATCTTATTTTTGCTTATAGATCTCTATCGGCAAAATAGACTGGGAGAAATGGATATTTATGTTGATTCCCCTATGGCATTGGCTGCCACTGACATCACATTAAAACACATTGCATTACTCGATAAAGAAACAACTGAGGCAATGCAATGGCTTAATGAAAACAAAAAAAGGCCACAAATTCATTTTGTACAGACTGTTGAAGAATCCATG
>JAOULU010000048.1 GCA_029881855.1 Nitrosomonas sp.
GATGTAGATACACAGCGCAGTATTTATCCGGTTAATGAAATTCGTTTATTGCCCGCGCGTGAATTTCCGCTTGATGAGGATGGGCGTACTTGTTTTCGTGGTAATTTCCGTGAAAAATTTGAAGGAGACCCCTCTAAAAGACAAATTTATAAGGATGTTAGTAAGGGAATTGCCCCGGCTGGTATTGAATATTATCTGCCGTTATTTTTTGATGAGACGGCGACGCTATTTGATTATCTGCCAGAAAATTGTTTGATTTGTTTGCACCAAGATATTCGTCCGGTTATGGAGGAGTTTTGGCGAGAAACGCAATCACGCTATCAATTATTACGCGCAGATATTGAGCGACCGTTATTACCGCCTAATGAACTATTCCTTTCTAGCGATGTTTTTTTTGGTAAGTTAAAGCCTTATGCGCGCATTGAAATGCTCCCCAATGCGCAAGATGTAACACAAAAAACTAAAAAATCAACTCGTCCGATACCATCGATACAGGTTAATCGCCATGTTGAAAACCCGCTGGAAAAACTGGCTGCATTTGTGGAGACTTTTACGCAATCTGACGGGCGTGTTTTATTGTTGGCTGAAAGTATTGGTCGGCGTGAATTAATTGCCGAATATCTGAATCAATACGATTTGCACCCCGACAGTTGCCAGGATTACGCGCAGTTTCAGACAAGTAATCAACCGTTTATGTTGGGTGTTGCGCCGCTACATAATGGTTTTATTTTAGATGAAACATCGCTCGCGTTTATCACGGAAAGTGAGTTGTACGCGACTCATGTGCATGGTCGGCGTGAACGTGAATCACGAAAAACCACATCGACGGATAGTATCCTACGCGATCTGTCAGAAATCAAACCCGGTGATCCGGTCGTGCATGAACAGCATGGTATTGGCCGTTATCTAGGGCTGGTTAGTATGGATGTTGGCGAGGGTGAAAATGGTGAGCTGAGTGAGTTTTTATCACTGGAATATGGTGGTGGTGATAAATTGTATGTGCCTGTATCGCAACTGAATCTAATTGGGCGTTACAGCGGTGCAGCACCTGAGTCTGCGCCGCTACATAAACTTGGCAGCAGCCAGTGGGATAAAGCCAAGCGTAAAGCCATGAAGCAGGTACGTGATACAGCGGCTGAATTGCTTAATCTTTATGCTTTGCGAGCAGCACGCGAAGGCCATGCTTTTGGTCTTAGGCAGCATGATTACGACGCTTTTGCAGAAGGTTTTGGTTTTGAGGAAACGGCTGATCAAGCGGCTGCTATTACCGCAGTTATCGAAGATTTAACTTCTGATAAACCAATGGATCGTTTGATTTGTGGTGATGTTGGATTTGGTAAAACAGAGGTTGCATTACGCGCTGCTTTTGTTGCGGTTGCCGATGGTAAGCAAGTCGCAGTGCTGGTGCCAACGACATTGTTAGCGGAGCAACATTTTCAGAACTTCTCTGATCGCTTTGGTTTAATTGCAGACCAATGGCCCGTCAAAATTGCTGAGTTGTCCCGGTTCCGTTCAGCCAAGGAACAAGCGCAGGCACTGGCAGGCCTAGCCGAAGGCCAGATTGATATTATTATTGGTACACATAAGCTCATTCAGAAAAGTGTTAAGTTCAAGAACCTGGGTTTGGTCGTAATTGATGAAGAACACCGATTTGGTGTACGCCAAAAAGAGCAGTTAAAAAAGTTGCGTTCAGAAGTGGATATTTTAACGCTAACAGCTACACCGATTCCACGTACATTGGCTATGTCACTAGAAGGGTTGCGTGATTTTTCAATTATTGCTACAGCACCGCAGCGGCGCCTTGCTATCCGAACATTTGTTAGTAGTTTTTCTATGGGTATTATTCGGGAAGCGTGTTTGCGCGAATTAAAGCGCGGCGGGCAAATATATTTTTTGCATAATGAGGTGAGCAGTATCCAGCTCATGTATGAAAAATTGGTCGTTTTATTGCCAGAAGCACGCATAAATATAGCTCATGGACAAATGCGCGAGCGTGATTTGGAACATGTTATGCGTGATTTTTATCAACAACGATTTAATATTTTGTTATGTACTACCATAATTGAAACAGGTATTGATATTCCCAGTGCGAACACGATTATCATCAACAAAGCACATAAATTTGGTTTGGCACAACTACACCAATTGCGTGGTCGCGTAGGACGCTCACACCACCAAGCTTATGCGTATCTCTTGACACCCGAGGAAGAAGCATTGGGTTCGCAAGCCAAAAAACGTTTAGAAGCTATTCAAGCCATGGAAGAGCTTGGGTCTGGTTTTTACCTGGCGATGCATGATTTGGAAATTCGCGGTGCTGGTGCTGTGTTGAGTGAATCACAAAGTGGAGAAATGCAGGAAATTGGTTTTAGTCTGTATAGCACCATGCTTGACAGTGCAATCAATTCTTTAAAAGAAGGCCGTGAGCCGGATATGCAGCACCCTTTAGGTGTTGCTACTGAAATTAATTTACATGTGCCTACTTTATTACCTGAAGACTACTGTCATGATATCCATGAACGCCTAGTTTTGTATAAAAGGATGGCTAATTGTGTGAATGATGACGAGCTTGATGATATGCAGCGTGAATTAATAGATCGTTTTGGGCTTTTGCCAGATGCAGCCAGAGCGCTGCTTGATTGCCATCGCTTGCGTATAGCTGCTAAACCATTGGGAATTACACGTATTGATGCGAGTGCTGAGAGCATACAGGTTCAATTCATACCTGACCCGCCGATTGATCCAGCTGCAATTATAAA
This sequence comes from Nitrosomonas sp., assembly GCA_029881855.1. GTDB lineage: Bacteria > Pseudomonadota > Gammaproteobacteria > Burkholderiales > Nitrosomonadaceae > Nitrosomonas. The sequence goes on from JAOULU010000048.1 coordinate 2,757, forward strand.
ACTGATACAAAGCAGCCGTGAGTACACGCTATCAGGTCCGGATAGATTTAAAATCCAAGTACAGATTCCAGAGGTTAGTAAGCGCGTTATACGCGTCAAAAGCTTGATAAGTGAATTAGATGTGTCGTCAGTGTAGGGTTGAGCGAAAAAAGTGTGTCGAATAATAATTGATCTAATCAATTAACCGGTGTTGGATGGCATAGCGAACGATTTGTGCATTATTCTTCATATTCATTTTTTCAAGTAATCGAGATCGATAAGTGCTGACCGTTTTTACACTCAGTGATAATTTGTTTGCAATGGCTGTCAATGATTCTCCGGCAGCAATAAGCCTAAAAACATGAAGCTCTCGATCAGAGAATGCAGTATGAGCCAATTCATCAGAGCTTACGGTGGGGTTAAACAGCAGTTTCTCGGCTAATTCAGGGTTAACATATTTTCCACCGCTAGCAATGCGACGAATTACGCCGATGAGTTGATCAGTTGGACTGTCTTTAGTTAAATAACCTGATGCGCCAGAACGTATGGCTCTGATTGCATATTCGTCCTCAGGATACATGCTTAAGACAAGCGTGTGGTGTGCTAAACCTTTTGCTGCGATATGTTTTAGTACATCTAATCCGCTAATGTCTGGCATGTTAATGTCAAGTAATATGATATCCCAGTTATTTGTTTGTATTTTTCTGATGGCATCTATTCCATTCACTGCTTCAGCAGCGACAACAATATCATCAGTTTCACTGAAAATTCTTTTTAAGCCATCACGAAATAATTCATGATCATCGGCTATTAAGACTTTAATCATGCTGTTCTTTCCTTTGCTATATTTTGAGAATGCTGTATAGGGACTTGTAGTTGTAAGCGGCTGCCCCCTGAAGGCGTTCCTTTTATGGTTAGTTTGGCGCCCATTTGTTTGGCTCGTTCTTGCATGCCAATGATGCCAAAGGACTTTGAATTTAATAATTGTTCGTCAGTTATGCCGACGCCGTTATCTTTAACTTTAAATGTAAGCTGGTGCGGGTTTTCTTCAATATTTATTTCTATAGCTGTTGCTTGAGCATGTTTTGTAATGTTGATGAAGGCTTCTTGTATGATTCTAAAAATATTTGTTTCTGATTTTTTGTCTAAGTAAGACAAATGTTGTACGTTAGATTGTAAGCGACTATTAATATTAAGCCGTTGTCCGAATTCACGAACTAACCATTCAATAGCACCATGGAGGCCTAGGTTATCCAAAACATTTGGCCTTAAGTTTTTTGAGATTCTGCGAACAGTTTCTATTGCTTCGCCGGTCAATTGATACAGTGATAGAATTCTTTCATGCATTGGGTTGTCAGGTACTTTTTTGGAAAGCCAATCTAGATCCATTTTTAGTACAGTTAAAGTACCCCCTAAAACATCATGAATTTCTCTGCCTATTCTGGAACGCTCTTCTTCTCTTACATCCTGCGAATACATGGTTAAGTCCCGCCAATTGGCATCTAATTTTCCATATTCGGTTATATATTCCATAATGCACAAACTACTGTTATCTTCTTTCATACATAACTTGCAACTCTTGCAATTAGTTTCAAAAGGTTTGATTAAAGTCTCTAGCCAAATAAGTGAGCCATCTGGACAAATGATTCTTTTGGCTGTTTTGAAGTTCTGGAGTTTTTGCTCAGCAAGAAGATTTAAGCTGTCAACATAATCTTGTAAATCATCTGGATGGATAATTTCGCTTTGATTGATTTGCATTAATTCTTCTGTGGTTCTTCCCGTAATTGATGCATACTTTTGGTTTACGTCAATGAACTCACCTGTTTTAACATTGATTACTGCTATACCTAGGGGTACTTCCTCAAAAATAGTTTGAAAACGTTGTTGTGTTTTTTTAGTGTTTTCTTCGGTTTGTTTTCGTTCAATGGCATAACGAATAATACGCATTAAAATTCTGCTGCTGATTTGATCCTTTACTAGAAAATCTTGTATGCCAGCTTTAATAACCTGAATGGAAAGTTCTTCATTATCTTTGGATGATAATAATGCTATTGGAACGTGAGTAGCTTGTTTGCGCAGCTGATTAATGATTTCTGGGCCATTGCAATCGGGCAAATCAAGGTGGGATAAAATTAAATCAAAAGATTCTTGCGCAATTAAACTAAGTGCATCACTTAAATGTTCGGTACGCACTAATGATATTTGTTCATCCGTTGTGTGTCGCAATTCGTCTTCAGCAAGAATAGTTTCAAAAGAATTGTTTTCTATCAGTAATATGTGAATTTTTAGACTTGTATCAATCATTTTTTGTTATGTCGCAGCATTAACACTAGAGGTTTTGTACTATGGTAATACTATAGTTATCAAAATCTATCTGTGACAATTCGCACAATTCATGCCAGCTTTAATAATATTTTTATAAAACGAGAAAGATGAATCAAATAACGTTTAGGATGTTTTTTAGAGTTTGCTATAAGTTCGTTAGTTCCGGCCTCGATTTTTTCGAGGATCAGTCTTTTAATGAACCCATTGCATCATAATCATAGTGTAATAATTTAACTATAGTATTTTTCTGACATTTGGGCCTGGTGCTTTCTTGCATAAAAATAGTTTTGAAGATTATTTCTTATAATTGTGATTGAAAAACGGAAAATGAATTGCATCGCAATACTTGCAAATCTACTATTTTAGCTAGTTCTAGGGTGTTTTTATGGACTGATGATTCCAGAAACATTGCTTTCTTTGTTTGTTAGGTCAGAATATTCCCTCATATATATAGCGCCATTTCTTATCTGTTTTTAGGATATTGCGGACAAAGTATTTTTGTTTTGCTGTCGTTGATTTTTTGGTACGTATATAAATTAATCTAGCGTTATAAATGGGAGGGAGTTATGAGAGTAAATTTGCCAGTTACTGAAATTGAATATCCACTTGATGATGACACATTAATACTGTCAACCACAGATACAAAAGGGCGTATTACATATATAAATCAAACATTTATTGAGGTAAGTGGTTTTTCAGAAGAAGAATTAATAGGAAAAGCTCATAATCTAGTACGCCACCCTGATATGCCGCCTGAAGCATTTGAAGACCTATGGAATACACTTAAATCTGGCCTGCCTTGGACAGGCTTAGTAAAAAACCGCCGTAAGAATGGAGATTTTTACTGGGTAATCGGAAATGCCACACCTTTGGTGGAAAATGGAAATATTGTTGGTTATTTATCGGTACGCACCAAACCATCACGTGAAATGGTAGATAAAGTCACGCCAATTTATCGTCAACTCCTTGAAGGAAAAGCAAAAAACCTGAAAATAGAGAAAGGCCAAGCAGTCCGCACTGACTTAGTTGGAAAAATTTCAGCGTTTTTTAATATGACGATTAGTAAGCGAATTGCATTTTGTATGGGAATACCTGCTTTGTTATTAATGTGCATTGGGGGCGCTGGGTGGTGGGGACTTGCTCCAGAAACAGCTGCGCCTTGGTTAGGAGATTTCATTATAGGCACAACGATTGTTGGTGTCATATTATCAGCCATATTAGGTTTCTACATGGCTAGAAATACGTCACAACCACTACGTAAAGCAATTGAAGTTGCCAATACTATGGCAGCGGGTGACCTCAACAACAAAGTTGTTGTTGATCGCACCGATGAATTCGGCGAATTGTTAAAAGCGTTGGGTCAGACAGGGACTAACTTACGCACGACAATTCTGGATGTGCGCAACAGCGCTTCATCTGTAAGTAACGCAACCAGTGAGATTGCTGCTGGCAACTTAAATTTATCACAACGTACGGAGCAACAAGCTTCGTCACTTGAAGAAACTGCGGCAAGTATGCAGCAGATAACCACCACAATAAAACAGAACACACAAAACTCAATGCAAGCAAACCAACTTACGATTGATGCTAGAAATATTACAATTAAAGGTGGTGAAGTAATGGATGAGGTGGTAAATACCATGAACGCGATTAGTGAGAGTTCGAAAGAGATCTCGGACATTATTAATGTGATAAATGATATTGCTTTTCAAACGAATATTCTAGCCTTGAATGCGGCTGTTGAAGCTGCACGTGCTGGTGAACAGGGCAGAGGTTTTGCAGTCGTTGCAACAGAGGTTCGTAACTTGGCCCAAAGAAGTGCGGCAGCAGCCAAAGAGATTAAAACACTGATTAATACCTCAGTTGATAATGTTGATACAGGCGCTAAACTGGTCGATGATGCTGGTAAGGCAATGGAGAATATTGTTGACTCTATCAAACGAGTAACCGATATTATGGCGGACATTACCAGCGCATCACAGGAACAAGATGAAGGGATAGAGCAAGTCAATCAGGCTGTAGTCCAAATGGACCAAGTAACACAGCAAAACGCAGCGCTAGTAGAGGAAGCAGCTGCAGCAGCAGATTCTTTGGACCAACAAGCAAAGGATTTAATGGGCGCGACTTCTATATTCAACTTGGGAAATATTGCAGGTAACAGCGCGGGCGTTGTACAGCTTTCTTCCGCTAAACAAGCCAAACAGCTAGCGTATGAAGATGCTGACGTTAGAATGATTGCAAATCAGTAGTGGAAGTTTGTATAACGTTTAGGCTTTAAAAAAGGCACATCAAAAATATTGATGTGCCTTTTTACTTATATACAAAAATTTTACAGTAGCGGAATAATCATTAATGCCACAATATTAATAATCTTAATTAGTGGGTTAATTGCTGGGCCTGCTGTATCTTTGTAAGGGTCACCAACGGTATCACCTGTAACAGATGCTTTATGGGCTTCGCTACCTTTGCCACCAAAATGACCATCTTCAATATGTTTTTTTGCATTATCCCATGCGCCACCACCGGTGGTCATTGAAATGGCAATAAAAATACCAGTAATAATTGATCCCATCAGTACGCCACCTAAAGCTTGTGGGCCAAGGATAACGCCAACCAATACAGGAACAAGTACTGGTAGAAGCGAAGGAATCATCATTTCTTTAATGGCAGATTTAGTCAGCATATCAACCGCGCGTGAATAATCAGGCTTGGCTGAGCCATCCATAATGCCGGGAATTTCCTTAAATTGACGGCGCACTTCGATGACAACTGAACTGGCTGCACGTCCAACGGCTTCCATAGACATCGCACCAAAGAGGTACGGAATCAATCCACCAATAAACAGGCCGATAATAACCATGTGGTTTGATAAATCAAATGTTAACTCATGTCCTGCATGTTCTAAGCCGTGCGTGTAATCAGCAAACAGCACTAATGCCGCAAGGCCTGCAGAACCAATTGCATAACCTTTGGTCACGGCTTTAGTGGTGTTACCAACAGCATCCAGAGGATCAGTAATTGCACGTACTGATTCTGGCATTTCTGCCATTTCTGCAATACCACCAGCATTATCAGTAATCGGACCGTAAGCATCTAGCGCAACAATAATACCTGTCATTGACAGCATAGCTGTTGCGGCAATGGCAATACCATAAAGGCCGGCTAATGAATAAGCTAACAAAATACTTAGGCATACAACCAAGACAGGCGCTGCTGTAGAGCGCATAGATACGCCTAAACCAGCAATAATATTGGTCGCATGTCCAGTGGTTGATGATTCAGCAATATGCTGTACTGGTGGATAATCGGTTGAGGTGTAATATTCAGTAATTACAACTAATATGCCTGTCAACAAGAGGCCAATTCCGGCAGCTAAGAATATGCGCATAACCAAGGCGCCGCCGCTTACTTCAACGTCATCTATAACGAGAGACATATCGGCCATAAACCAAACGGTTATGGGAAGGAAAGCAACGAACGCAATAGCGCCAGAGATAATCAAGCCACGGTACAATGCACCCATAATAGTACCGCCCTCACGCATTTTGACGTAATAGCAGCCAATAATTGAAGCAACAATGGAAGCGGCGCCTAACACCAGAGGAAATATAACGGCATTGGTTGCGGATGATTCGCTTGCTGTGAAGAACAATGCGCCTAGAATCATGGTAGCAATGATTGTTACTGCGTAGGTTTCAAATAAATCTGCCGCCATTCCAGCACAATCACCCACGTTATCGCCCACATTATCAGCAATAACGGCTGGGTTGCGTGGATCATCTTCCGGGATTCCTGCTTCTACTTTACCGACCAAATCTGCGCCAACATCAGCACCTTTGGTGAAAATGCCGCCACCTAGTCGGGCAAAAATAGAAATGAGCGATCCACCAAAGGCAAAGCCGATTAGTGGTTTAATAGTATCACTGACAGGTGTGCCAGGCTCTGCGCCATTAAAGAGTACTGCGCAATAACCCGCAACTCCCAACAAGCCTAAGCCAACAACTAACATGCCAGTTACTGCGCCACCACGGAAAGCAACATCTAGCGCTTCATTCAAGCCTTTACGCGCCGCTTCTGCAGTACGCACATTAGACTGAACGGAAACGTTCATGCCTAAATATCCCGCGACACCGGACAAAACTGCACCTAAGGCAAAGCCTATTGCAGTGTCCCATGTTAACGCCAAAGCAATGACTACAAATAATATAAGACCCACAATAC
>JAOULU010000322.1 GCA_029881855.1 Nitrosomonas sp.
ACTGAAATTAATGTAACCAGTCCAACGGGGATGCAAGAAATAAACAATCAAGCAGGCTTTAATGTAGCTAAGATGATGATTGATGCAGTCGAACAGCAAGTATCTTTGTTAAGCTAATCGTTCAAATTAATTGTTTTAAACTAAAAAACCGTGCCAGATTCAGCGTAGATCAACAACCAACGCCAAACCCATACACGGTTCTTTATCAAATAACAGACTGCAACAGACTAATGCTAATGCAGTGTTGCGGCCTCTTTCTGCTCACAAACTAAATCTGCACAATAAGTTTCATGAATACCGTCCAGGAAACCCCACAGCGCATCACAAGCTTCTTTTGTCGCCGCTAATACTTCTTCTTTTTTCTCCGGCGTATCTGCAAAACGCTCAATAATTGCCCATTCTGCTTGAGAATGGTAAACATCGGCTTCTTGATGTACGCTAAAAAACTCATAATCCTCGGGATTTTTCATGCCATAGAATTTAGCTAGGCCATCAATTTTAACGGCAGCGATATCTGGCACTTGCGACTCAAAAGCATGTAATGCGGCAAGACCAGCATAAAACGGTCGGTTCAAGCATAAATCTCTGAATGTTGACACGAGCTTATCAGTATTCGGTAATGCTTTTGCATTTGCTAAGCTCTGATCAGTTGATCCTAAAGCAAAAGCAAACGTTTTCCAAAGTGCTGGGTGATTCTTATCACCATGCTCTTCATCAATTAAATTCTTTAAGACTTCTTGGCGCACACTAATGTCACCGCTGTTCTCTTCTGAATGAATATGTGGCGTATTAAAATGCACAGCACTTAAATAAGTCGGCTCTGCTAAGACATTATAAAAATATTGTTCCGCATAATGGCGCAGTTGCTCTTTAGTTAGTTTGCCTTCTGTCCAAGCAACATAAAAAGGGTGCTTGAGTAGGCTCTTGGCACCAATAACGGCATTAATTTCTTGTTTAAGTGTCACATTGGTTGTCATGGTTTTTCCCTTTGATCAGAGATGGATAAAATGTGCTGTATATCATCGCTAAATAATACCAGCAAGTCAAATTTTGAGCGTCTATTTATAGCAATTCGAGAACACAAATTTCATGCTAATAATATTTAATACGTATTCCTTAAGTATCCGAGTTAAACTATGGCGCTTTTGCACCCAAAACTTATAATAAAATGGATGAACAAGCCAGTCTGTTAGCCCTTTTTGCCAGTAGTTTCCTAGCGGCCACACTCTTGCCTGGAGGCTCTGAAGCTGTCTTAGTCGGTGTTCTTGTCGCCTATCCAGAACTACATTGGTCCGCATTGATTCTTGCCACAATTGGCAATACCTTAGGCGGCATGAGTTCTTATATTATTGGTCGCTTTATCCCGGATGAAAAAACACTGCTCAAGAAATCTGGTGGCAACATACGTGGCCTGGAATGGACCCACCGTCATGGCGCACCCATATTACTGTTATCGTGGACACCATTAATCGGCGACTTACTTTGTGTGGCTGCAGGATGGCTCAGGGTCAACTGGCTATGGGCCATGTTGTTTATGGCTATTGGCAAATTTGCCCGTTATTGGATTATCGCCACGGCAGTTAACTAAACATAAGTTACGCTGACAGCAGTTTCTGTAGCTCACCATTTTGGTACATTTCTGTCAGAATATCGGAACCACCTACAAACTCACCATTGACATACAATTGCGGGATGGTTGGCCAACTAGAATATTCTTTAATGCCTTGTCTGATTTCTTCGTCAGCCAACACATCGACAGCAAAAACATTCTCAACACCACAGGCATTCAAGATATGTGCTGCATTGGCAGAGAAACCGCATTGTGGTTGCTGTAATGTGCCTTTCATATAAAGCACCACAGGGTGGGTGGTCACTTGATCTTTAATTGTATTTTCAACACTCATAACTTCCTCCAATATTAAATGGTATTTTCTTTATAAACGGCCGCCACTCACACGCACTATGCCGGCCAAGTCTTGATGAGCACATAATTCTCTGTAGCCACTGTCGGCCAACAATTCTTTGCAAGCAGTTGCTTGGTCATAGCCATGCTCTAATAAAATCCAAGCCTTATCTGCAAGATACTTGTGGGCATTGGTAACAATATGTTTAATACATGCCAGCCCATCATCCCCTGATGATAACGCTAGCAAGGGTTCAAAACGTAAATCTCCTTTCTGCAAGTGTGCATCATGCTCAGCCACATAAGGTGGGTTCGAAACAATAAGATCAAATTTTTCTGCTGAAAGTTCGTCAAACCAATTGCTTTGTTTTACTTGGACATTTTTTACATCCAAGTGCTGCACGTTTAA
>JAOULU010000049.1 GCA_029881855.1 Nitrosomonas sp.
AGTGTATGCGCACCCGCTTGAATCGACATACGCCCGGCCACTTCACTCATCGGCGCAAGTAATGGCAAACCGCCGTGTTGATCTGTCACGGTTTCATAAGCAATGGCGATACAGCCTGATGCCATTAACGCCTGAGCCTGAGTTGGATCAGGGGCAAGGTGCAAATAAGTAAATAAAATTTGCTCTTCGCGCAGCAAGGTAAGTTCAGAGGGTTGCGGTTCCTTTACTTTCACAATCATCTCAGCTTTAGCAAAAATCTCCTCCGCTGTTTCAAAAATCTCTGCTCCTACAGCGCGGTATTTATTATCGTCCAGGCCAATTTCAAAACCCGCATCTTTCTGCACCAAAACTTGGTGACCATGCACAACCAACTCGCGAACTGAAGAGGGTGTCAAACCAACACGAGATTCATGAATCTTAATTTCTTTAGGCACACCGATACGCATGATGAAGAATCCTGGAAAAAAGAGTTAAATAACAAAGTACATACAACTGTGATTAAAACCACATAACAAACCAAAACAGTCATATATAGTGTAACCGTTGTCACATTGATTGAACAAAGACTGTCTTTTGTACGTAATGCTTGGCGACTCTCCTCCTTTACTCGACCATTACATTCTTATGTAACTGGTCGTTTTTTTGTAAAGAAAACATCAATTAGCGCTAATTTAAATGAACGATGAAATAAACTTTCCTAAATCAGACATAAATTACGACTAATCTACGAGCAAAGATCAAGACTCACACCAAAGACATGGAAATTTTATTGCGCAAATGAAAATTCAGAAAAACCCACTTATTCTGAGTCAAACTAAAGATTTACTGGAAATGTAGTTTATCGGAAAAAACTTAGATAATGCCACCATTCGCGCCAATATCTTGTCCGGTAACCCATCTGGCTTCGTCACTGGCCAAAAATAGGACAATTTGGGCAATATCATCAACTTCTCCGATACGTCCTAATGAGGCCATTGCAGCCATACGCTTTATATCTTCTTCTGTTTTCCCAGCTCTAAATAATTCGGTATAAACGGGGCCTGGTGAGACCGTATTCGCAGTGATCCCTTTATCACCTACTTCTCGTGCAAAAATCCGCGTCAGTTGTTCCACAGCACCCTTTGTTGCTGCATACGGCCCATATTTTGGCAGCATCAAGCGTGTCACCGTACTGGATATATTAATAACACGGCCATTATCGGCAAGCCTTGTGGCAGCTTCACGCAAAGTATAAAAAACACCCTTAAGATTGACATCAACAATTTGATCAAACTCATCATCTCGCATTTCTGCAATTTCCTTAAAAATCAGAATGCCTGCATTATTGACCAAAATATCAACACCGTTAAAATGCTCAGTAGCTTTATCAAACAAGCCGCGCACCGCCATTGGTTTACTGACATCCGCTTTAACAACAAGGCACTCCCCGCCAGCATCAACAATTGCAGCACAAACTTTATCAGCAGCCCGCTTGTTTTTTGCATAATTAATAACTACTTTAGCGCCCGCATTAGCAAGTGTTAGCGCAATCTCAGAGCCGATCCCTCTTGAGGCACCCGTAACAATTGCAATTTTTCCGTGTAGCGTTTTCATGATTAATCTTTCATCTCAATAATATTTTGCAAGTAAACACCGACTAACAAGCAACTCTTCTAATCATAATTTCTCTACAACCTTTCCATCTTTCAATGAAAAACATTCTAATTGGTATGAAAACCGTCTTTAGTGACTTTAAATAAATTAAAAAAATTATTTGTTGTCGCAAATGCAATATCTTCTAATTTTTCTGCTCTTAATTGCGCGATTTCTTCAGCCACATGACGCACAAAAGCAGGTTGATTCAATTTTCCACGGAAAGGCACAGGCGCGAGATACGGCGAGTCTGTCTCAATCAACATTCGGTCCAATTGGATTTTTTTAGCCACTTCTTTCAAAGCCAGAGCATTTTTAAATGTCACAATGCCAGAAAAAGAAATATAGAAATTCATTGCAATGGCTTGCTGAGCCACTTCCCAACTTTCAGTAAAACAGTGCATCACGCCACCAATTTGATCTGCACCTTCTTCTTGCATAATACGCAATGTGTCTTCAGCTGCAGAACGTGTATGAATAATAAGCGGTTTATTAGATTGCCGCGCCGCACGAATATGCTGACGAAAACGTTCACGCTGCCATTCAAGATCCCCTTCAAGGCGGAAATAATCCAAACCTGTTTCACCAATCGCTATCACCTTTGGGTGTTTTGCCAATTCCACCAACTGTGCGGCATCAGGCTCTATTTGATTTTCATAATCAGGGTGTACGCCAACTGACGCGAATAGATTGTCATGATTTTCTGCCAGCGCGAGTACACGCGGAAAATCCTGCAAATTCACGCTGACACACAATGCATGAGTAACCTTATTGTCTTGCATCTTGCGCAACAATTCATCTAGGTTACTTGCAAGATCAGGAAAATCCAGATGACAATGTGAATCAATAAACATAGCAAATAAAATAGATAATGTTAGTATTTATCCCGGACCGCATCTGCCCAACAATTTGGTGTTTCAAATAAACGAACTTGCTCTAATTGAAGGTGATTGCCATAGATATCCTGATAAGCCTCATCTAAAATACCAAATGCAATTAAGGCCAAATTCTCAGCAGTTGGTTGAGTGTCCAACACAACGGTTTTATGATCATCCAGGGATTGCAAAAATTGTAATACACGCGTATCCCCTGAATAAACCAAAAATGCATGGTCCCATTTATCAACCAACATAGTTTTAGCAATATGCTTAACTTCAGAAAAATCCATGACCATACCTTGCTCAGCCACACCTTCGTCGGAGATAATATCTCCAGATAGTGTAATTTCAATTACATAGCGATGCCCATGCATGTGGCGACACTGGCTATTATGTGTTGAAATGCGGTGACCAGCATCAAATTCCAGTTTGCGTGTAATTAACATATGCGAATTTTAACATCCAATACAATTTTGCGGGATTCTAACATTGCAACAAACTCCTAATCTCCTGAGCACATCAGACCACAGCCGCGACAAGGTTGGCCTAACCTATGTCTATCCTGTTGTGTCACGTCGTGCGGGTGGTGTCTCAGTAGGCATTAATCTTAATCCCAATAACGCCTGCAATTGGCGCTGTGTTTATTGTCAGGTACCTAACCTTAAACGTGGCGCCGCACCAAGTATTAACCTTTTTCAGCTAGAAACTGAATTACGCGGCTTTTTGCATGAATTAGTTAATGGCAGTTTCATGCAGGAACAAGTACCTTTGGAAGCCAGACAAATTCATGACATTGCTTTATCTGGTAACGGCGAACCAACCAGTGCCAAAGAGTTTGAGCAAGTTATTACACTCATTGGCCATGTAAAAAAAGACTTTGATTTACCCAAAACCCTCAAATTGGTACTGATCACAAATGGTAGCTTAATTAACCGACAATCCGTACAAGCGGGCTTAAAACATATGGCTAAACTAAATGGCGAAATTTGGTTTAAATTCGACCGCGCATTAGCAGATGAAAGACAACGCATTAATAATACGCAAATAAGCCTAAAACAAATTCGTAATCATCTAGCACTTGCCACATCATACTGCCCTACCTGGCTACAAACCTGCGTTTTTCAAATAAACGGTGAACCGCCTACTGAACAAGAAATTACAGCTTACATAGCATTTGTCAGTAGCTTGTTACAAGATGGCATCACATTGCAAGGTGTTTTATTGTATGGACTAGCACGTGCTTCTATGCAACCCGAAGCGACTATATTAACCAAAGTCAACGAAGAGTGGATACTGTCCTTTAGTGCAAAGATTCGGGCACTAGGACTTAATGTCAAACTGAATCCTTAAACCTCAATTTATCCACACTTTTAGCAAGCGCATGCACAACCCCGCATACCTAATGTTGCAATTAAACAACAAGGCAACAATAGCACCCTAAAATTAAGATTAATATTATATCGTTCTTTTACAGTTAGTTACGTGATCCCCTATAGCAAGAACCCCACACCTATTTGCTATTGTCAGATTTCGCATAGAAAAATAGCCTATTTCCAAGGTTTGGCAAGTTTCTGTTCAGGTAGAATTGCATCCGTCTTCCACTTCTTTAGGCCGTTGTTTTGAAAAATCATTGCTAACTTAGCTATCCTGAAGTTAATTTAGCATTAAATTTCGTGATAAAAACAACGCATACCATTATGAAAAAAACGCTCTCTCTGAATTTATTGTTTCTTATTATTGCCAGCTTACTGTTCCTGATAGCGCCTACAGCCAGTGCCGAAAGCCCATTAACTATATTTAAGGACGGTAAGTTCTATGGTGATTTTCGCTACCGCTATGAGCATGTGGATCAAGCCGGGTTCTCCAATGATGCCACGGCCTCTACTTTCCGCTCACGTTTTGGTTTAGTGTCCGGTGAATACAGAAACTTTCAGGCGTCCGTTGAACTTGATTCCGTCGGTACAATTGGCAGCAGTCGTTACAATAGCGGTATAAATGGAAAAGGCCAGTTTCCAGTTGTTCCTGACCCAAGAACCAATGAATTAAATGCGTTATGGCTCTCCTGGAATGGTCTACAAGACACAAATGTCAAACTGGGTCGCCAGCCAATTAACTTGGACAACCAAAGATTTATTGGCACGGTTGGATTTAGACAAAATGATCAAACCTATGACTCTGTTACGCTTAATAACAGAAGCATCAAGAACCTTCACCTCTTCTATAGCTATACCGATCAAGTCAATCGAATATTCGGTCATAAGCACCCAGCTGGTGTAATCAATGCTAATTTACAGATGGGTAGAGCCGAATACGAGTTTCTTCCGAGCCAAAAGATTATCGCCTACACCTATTGGTTAGATTTCGAGAGAGCACTACCATCATCTAAAACATATGGTATAAGACTGGTTGGTAAAGCGCCTGTAACCGATGAAATCAATATTCTGTATCTTGCCGAAGTCGCAAGACAGCATGACTTAAGCAATGCAGTCAATGATTACAGCGCCACCTATTTCAATCTTTCAGGTGGTGCAGGATGGAGAACCTTTACACTTGAAGTTGGCGCAGAATCATTGGGTGGAAATGGCACCAGTGCCTTTAGCACACCACTATCAACACTTCATGCGCATAACGGTTGGGCAGATAAATTTCTTGTAACACCTGTCAATGGATTACAAGATATCTATGTTAAAGGCACCTATAAAGCATCAGGAATTAACAAATGGGTAGACAACACGGTTGTTCAATTGTTCTACCATGACTTTAATTCTGAAAGAGGCAATGCAGATTATGGTACTGAGTGGAATGTCGACATCACTAAAGTCTTTACTGAAAGAGAGATGATGCCACTTCCAATTATGAAAGCATGGTCAGTGGGCCTAAGATTTGCTGACTATAATGCACAGACCCATCAACAAGACACTAGAAAAGGATGGTTTACGTTAGGCGCTAGATTCTAAGAAGTCTATACACCAGATAACCACATGGCACGTAACAAATAAGCCGGTATTTCATTAGAAATACCGGCTTATTTTATGTGAAAAAGACTTTAAGTTGATTCAAGCAGAAAATCCTTAACCAGGTTAATCTGGTCATCATCCATTAGAACTGGAGCATGACCGATACCAGGCAATACGACAACAATTGCTTTTGCGCCACGAGTACGCATTTCTGCTGCTGTCTCTATACTTAAAACGTCTGAATCTGCACCACGCAAAATTAAAGTTGGCACGGTTAACTTATCCCAATAAGCCCATAAATCAATGTCTTTCAGTTCATGTTCCTTAAAACTAATAGCAATCTTAGGATCATAGCGAAAACCATAGCTTCCATCATTGTATTTAAAAGCACTATGAACGGCCATATGGTGCCATTGTTCCGTGCTCAACGGGCCAAATGAAACAGAGATTTTTTTCATATATGCTTCAAATTCATCGAAACTAGTGAAGCGAAAATCCTTTCCAACGTAGTCTGACATCCTAGATAAGGCAGACATCGGGATCAGCGGACCAATATCACTCATAATTAATTTGTTTATTGGAACAGGAATATCTGGTTGGGATGCCAATATCATACCAATTAATCCACCCATCGAAATACCCACCCAATCTAATGTAATCGCTGTGTTGTACTGAGCTTTGATATGTGCAAGTAACATGGCAGCATCTGATAAATATAATGGGTAATAATCATAATCAGCTGCATCTTCAAGCCAATCACTTTGGCCACGTCCTACGACATCTACACAAATAACACGGAAATTTTGAGCCAGTGTCTGTGCTAAAAAATCAAAATCACGGCAATTACGTGTCAGACCATGAACACAAACAACAACATGTGGGTTTTCAGGATTACCCCAATCTGTATATGCAATCTTATGCGGTTTCTTTGTTTTATTATCAACAGAAGGGGTTGGTACCTGTATTCGCTTAATAGCAATCGTCATGATTCACCCCTGTTAAAGAATTTCCGAATAACCCAGTTAATCATCTCATGACAGCCAAGGTCTTTATGAGATTAATCTCTATAACCTTTGATTCCTATTGCCAAATGAATCTCGCACCAAAACCTAAATATTTTATTTTTCCTTCTGCATCAATACCATAACATATAGAACCATATCACCTTATAGTTCAATACTATTTTAGTGGCGTATTAACAAATTGATTAACACAATTAGAATAAAATTTATTCAATGTTCTTTACTTAGCTAAATTTGAATGGAACAATACATTGCAGTCTTCACATCGGAAAGAATCATGCCAACTCTTTTGATTAAATAGGCCTATTTAATGTTTTTCTTTGATCGAATGATAAGATAGCCATACGTTATAGTAAATTATCATTATTTTAGTGAAATACCGAGATTCAGATACCTTGTGTACCTAACAAATTATTAAAAATCCGTAATCACTATTAAATCCATAAGGGATACAATGAAACTGTCCGAACTTTATTGGCATCGCATCACACCATTACACCTCCTGCTATGGCCATTAAGCATTTTATTCGGAATATTCATACTACTACGGAAATTATGCTACTGGCTTGATATCTTTCCATCTGTCAAATTGCCTGTACCTGTTATCGTTGTTGACAGCATCACAACTGAAGATGGCGGAAAAACACCCCTTATTCTATGGCTTATCGAATTCTTACAAGCCCGCGGATTACGCCCCGGAATTATTACACGTGGACATTCTGATAACCCAGGTACACCTATTGCTGTCACCGATGCAAGTGACCCCACCACTATTGGCGGAAAAATATTGCTATTAGCGAAACGTTGCAAAAATAGCTGTCCAATCTGGGTTGGGGATGATCGTATAGCGGCTGCCCAAGCACTACTTTATGCCAACCCAACCTGTAATATCATTATATGTAATGATGGTTTACAGTATCCTCGCCTAGAGTGCGACATTGAAATTGTTGTTGCCGATTTCAGCGAACAAAGCTTTGGCAATGGGCTTATGTTACCTGCTGGGCCTTTGCGTGAGAGTTTAGACCGCTTACAGAATGTTGATGCCGTTGTAACCAATGACAAGCTAAAAGAACATATTGACAGCACCGACTGGGCGCCTACATTTAACATGAAATTGGTAAGCGAGACTATTTACAACGTATCAGATCCAAGTAACTGCCAGCTTGCGTCAAGCTTTAAAGATAAACGCTTGCATGCCATTGCAGACTTTGATAATTCACGACAGTTTTTTGATGATATGCACAAACTGGGACTTAATGCAGAATTACATTCTTTTGCAGAAGATCACCGTTTTGTTCCGCAAGATATCGAATACCCTGAAGCAGATGCCATACTGATGCCAGAAGAAGATGCCATACAATGCACAGAGTTTGCAAACGAGAAACTTTGGGCATTACCCATTGAGGCTTGGGTTAATAGTGAACTACAAGCACTCATCCTAAAAAAACTCAGCAACAAGATAACAGATGGTAATACACTGAATAATATGGCATTTCCACAGTAAAAAAGATTATTAATTTATCTCAGCTATCATTCCTAGTCTAATTCCTACGATGTGCTATTTGATATAACACAGGCAACACCAACAAAGTCAATGCCGTTGATGACAAAATACCACCAATTACAACGGTTGCCAGAGGTCGTTGTACTTCAGCACCAATACTCAGTGCAAGTGCCATAGGAACAAAACCAATCGCATCGGTCAAAGCAGTCATCAATACCGGGCGCAACCTTGTCAGCGCTCCTGTATGGATTGCGTTATCTAAGGTATACCCTTGCTCTCGCAAATTCCGAATAAATGTTAACAAGACCAAACCATTTAATACTGCTATACCTGATAACGCAATAAAACCAACTGCCGCAGAAATTGATAATGGAATATCGCGCAACCACAGCGCCAATATGCCACCAGAAAGTGCAAACGGAACGCCAGTAAATACCAACAGCCCGTCACGAAAATTCCCAAACATTAAGTAAAGCAAAACAAAAATCATGCTAAGCGCAATAGGCACCACAACCTTTAGCCGCTCTGTTGCAGAAACCAATTGTTCATATTGCCCTCCCCAGACAACCCAATAACCAGGCGGAATGTAAACCTTCTCAGCAATACGTTCTTGCGCCTCATTAACAAAGGTTCCCAGGTCTTGTCCTCGCACATTTGCACTGATAACCGCTCTACGTTTTCCATTTTCCCGGCTGATCTGATTAGGTCCTTCTATCACGTTAAAATTAACCACCTCAGCTAGCATCAAATATGCAGGAAGATCTGGTGTTGCATCCGGCAACTTAACAGGCAAACGTTTAAGTGCCTCAATATCAGTACGTAGATTCTCAGGTAAACGCACTAATAATTCAAAACGCCGGTCGCCCTCATAAATCAACCCCGTCGGCTTACCCCCAACAGCGATGGTAATAACGTCTTGTACATCAGCCACATTTAACCCATAACGTGACATTTTTAGACGATCCATTTGGATAGACAACATGGGCAAACCTGTTAATTGCTCAATCTTTACATCTGCCGCACCAGGTATTGTTTCAAGTACGGCCTCTATCTGCTCACCCACATCATGCAAAATTGCCATATCGTCGCCAAAAACCTTTACGGCAACATCGGCACGCACCCCCGAAATCAATTCATTAAAACGCATTTGTATTGGCTGCGTAAACTCATAATTATTACCCGTTACATCTTTCACGGCCATTTCCATAGCGGCGATTAATTCTCGCTTAGTTCG
>JAOULU010000323.1 GCA_029881855.1 Nitrosomonas sp.
ACAAAGATGATCCATCTGGGTAAAAATACCCGCAGCACAATTGTTAGCAAAGGGATTTCGGCCGGTCATTCAAACAGCAGCTATCGTGGGCTTGTCCGAATTACGCCAACTGCGGATGGCGCGCGCAACTATTCACAATGTGACTCCATGTTGATTGGTGACCAATGTGGCGCCCATACTTTTCCTTATATCCAGGTACGCAATAATAGCGCCCAAGTCGAACATGAAGCTTCAACGTCTAAAATTGGCGAAGACCAACTCTTTTACTTTGCACAACGGGGAATTGATGCTGAAGCAGCTGTATCAATGATTATTAATGGTTTTTGCAAAGATGTTTTCCAACAGTTACCTATGGAGTTTGCTGTTGAAGCAACCAATCTTCTGAGCTTCAAGCTGGAGGGCAGTGTCGGATGATTAATAACAATAGCAAAACCATCCTGAACGTACATGGATTACACGCCAACATCAATGGCAAAAAAATTCTAAAAGGTATCGATCTAACTGTTAAAAGTGGCGAAATACATGCCATTATGGGCCTAAATGGTTCAGGAAAAAGCACTTTTGCTAAAGTGCTTGCAGGCCATCCTGACTATGAAGTTACTGCTGGGTCAATTCAAATGGATAATCAAAGCTTATTAGCTCTTGCACCTGAAGAACGTGCACGTGCAGGTTTATTCTTAGCATTTCAGTATCCCATCGAGATTCCAGGTGTGGTTAACAGCCAATTCCTACGTCTCGCATACAACACCATTCAGTCACAGCGTGGCAATGAAGAACTTGATCCTCTAGAGTTTGATGATTTCGTACGTGAGAAAATGAAACTGCTCGATATGAACCCTGACTTCCTGGATCGTAGCGTCAACGAAGGCTTCTCAGGTGGCGAGAAAAAACGTAATGAAATCTTGCAAATGGCATTATTGGAACCACAATTAAGTATTCTTGATGAGACTGACTCAGGACTTGATATTGATGCATTAAAAATTGTTGCCAAAGGCGTTAATCAGATAACGAACGAGAATAATGCAACCATTCTTGTCACACATTATCAACGCTTATTAGATTATATCGTGCCTGATTATGTTCATGTCATGGAAGCAGGCCGCATTATTAAAACAGGCGGCAAAGAATTAGCGCTAGAGTTGGAAACGCGTGGCTATGATTGGGTTAGCACTGGCGACCAAGCCAATACTGGAGCCTCAATATGAGTAGTATAGTCAAACATAACTACCTAGAGTCTCTACTCAAATCACTACCCCAAAAGCCAATAGACAATTTATCCTGGCTAAAACAATTACGTACCGATGCGATTGATAGCGTTGGCAAACAAAAGTTACCAACCTTACGCGATGAGGACTGGCGTTTTACTGATATTTCACCACTGACAAAACTACCTTACCAACCATCAAAAGTAATATGTAACCTCCAGATTAGTGACATTGACCATCTGTTTCTTGAGGAAAAAAACAATCGTTTAGTATTTGTTGATGGACACTATGCGCCACAATTATCTAACATTATTGATGATGAAGGACTTGTTATCGGCAACATATCAGAGCTTATTGCAACCCAAGCACCAAATATAGAACCGCACCTTGGTCAATACGCAAAGTTTGAAGACAGCATCTTTACGGCTCAAAATACCGCCTTCTTACAAGACGGCGCCTTCATCTCAGTTGCACACAACACATCGGTTTCCTCTCCGGTTCACCTATTATTTCTTGCTACGCAAGAAGAAGTAACTAGCTATACACGCTGTTTACTCATTGGTGATGCAGGTAGCAATGTAACGCTTATTGAAGATTTTGTTTCACTTCAAGAAGCCGCTTATGTGACTAATGCTGTAACGGAAATCAGCCTGGCTGCCAATGCACAAGCCAAACACTATAGAGTACAGCGTGAGAATAATAACGCTTTTCACTTAGCAAATTGCAGTGTTTCACTTGCACACACTAGTCGGTATCAATCTGCCAATATTTCATTAGGTGCACATATTTCACGTATTAATTTAAATGTGCACCTTACTGACGAAGCTGCAGAATGTAGTATTGATGGCTTAACTTTGATTTCAGGCAGGCAACTCTCTGATACACACACTACCATTGACCATTTAAAACCAAATGGCACTAGCCATCAACAACACAAATGTATTATTGATGATGAGGCTCATGCCGTCTTTAATGGAAAAATTATGGTTCGTCCCCAGGCTCAGCGTACAAACTCTTCACAATCAAGCCGTAATTTATTGTTAAGCGGTCAATCACATATTGACACCAAGCCACAACTAGAAATC
>JAOULU010000398.1 GCA_029881855.1 Nitrosomonas sp.
AAAATACTTTGCTCAACCCGTCTGACATGCGGCACATTCCGATCAAACCATTTCACCGCTGACAATAAAATACTGGTTTGTAAATATACTGGCGCTGTTTCTAAATCGACCACGCTGATTTTATTGTAAAGTTTTAATTCGCGTTCAATAGCCGCTTCTAATGATTGCGGACGCAATAGACGTGCGCTGACATTCGTTTCATAATCGCTGAATATAACAGCAATATCCCAATCGCTATTTTCATGCGCCGTTTGTTTCGCACGTGAACCATAAAGATAAATGGCATCGACATGTGCATGCGCATGAATAACGCGTTTGATGTTCTTCATCATTGTATTGTTTTCCCAAGACATTGGGTGCCCGCCAGTCGCGCACGTCAATCTTGCTTACCCTTGGTTTCCACGGTTCTCCATGGGAGCCTATACCTGCCTTGTCTGCATCAGTATGCGATCCCGCGCTAGCGCGTGGGAACGAGAAACTTCTGGACGTAAGCATTCCATTAGTGATAAAACATACCATCATTCAATAAGATAGAAAATTGAGTTAATATTACTACAAAACTGTGAAACTTCAGGATAATCTATTTTATGCAACAAAAAAAATTTGAATTTGGTGGTTTACAAGGCAAGCAGGCGTCATTGAACCTGGCAATGGCTAATCGGCATGGATTGATTACCGGCGCCACTGGCAGCGGGAAAACGGTAACTCTGCAGACGTTGGCAGAGGGATTCAGCCAGGCCGGAGTGCCCGTGTTAGTAACCGATATCAAAGGTGATTTATCTGGCCTTGCTAAGCCTGGGAAGCAATCCTCAAAAATCATCACAAGGCTTGAGCAGTTATCGCTCAACGCATATAGCAACCGTCCATATCCGATTATCTTATGGGATTTATTTGGCAAGAAAGGGTATCCGGTGCGCACCACAATATCCGATATGGGCCCGCTGTTGTTATCCAGCCTGCTCGAATTAAACGAAACGCAAACGGCTATTTTGTATGCTTGCTTCAAGATTGCCGATGATGAGGGGTTGTTGTTGCTGGACATGAAAGATCTGCGTGGTATGTTGTCCTGGATGGCGGAAAACAGGAAGTCATTGCAAAAAGAATACGGTAATATTTCTTCAGCAAGTGTCGCGGCTATCCAGCGTGGTTTGCTGGTGCTCGGGCAACAGGGAGCAGAACAGTTCTTTGGCGAGCCCGTTTTACAGTTAGGCGACTTGATGCAGGTGGATTTCTCCGGCAATGGCGTGGTGAGTTTGCTGGATGCCACCTCGCTGCTGCCGCAGCCAAAGCTTTATTCAACATTTCTTCTCTGGCTGCTCGCGGAGCTGTTTGAACAATTACCGGAAGTAGGTGATACATCAAAACCGACGCTGGTGCTGTTTTTCGATGAAGCGCATTTGATTTTTAAAAATGCGCCCGATGTGTTGCTCGAAAAAGTGGAGCAAGTTGTACGACTGATTCGCTCTAAAGGTGTCGGTGTATATTTTGTTAGCCAGACGCCTGCAGATATCCCGGTTTCCATTGCCGGCCAGTTGGGTAATCGTATCCAGCATGCTTTGCGTGCTTTCACGCCGAAAGACCAGAAAATGGTTAAAGCGGCAGCGCAGACGCTGCGCAGCAATCCGAAAATTAATACCGAGCAGGCCATTTCTCAA
>JAOULU010000324.1 GCA_029881855.1 Nitrosomonas sp.
TCAAGGGGGTGGTAGAGAGTTGGATATGAGTAAGCTTGATATGCTTGAGAATTGGACGCACGGAAATTTTCAGCCTGATCTGACTTTATATTTTGATGTGCCTGTTGAGTTAGGCCAGCAACGTATCAACCAACTCAATTCAATAGACCGGTTTGAAAAAGAAGAAAAAGATTTCTTTCACCGTGTGCGCACGGTTTATCTTGAGAGAGCCGAACAATTTCCTGAACGAATCCAATATATTGATGCCACACAGCCAGCGCCTGCGGTGCATGAAGCTGTTGAACAAATATTACAAAAATTGTTTATAGATGAGTAATGTGTACGATTGGCAACAAGCCATTTGGCAGTATCTGACACAAGATCTTACACAACCGTTGCGCTGTCATGCATTGCTATTAAAAGGCCAGCAGGGTATTGGAAAGTTTGATTTTGCGCGCCATTTAGCTAAATCTATGTTATGTGTTAATCCAACGGTCAAACATGCAGCATGTAATGTGTGCCAGAGTTGTGGTTGGTTTGAACAAGGGGGGCACCCCAATTATTACCAGATTCTACCCGAAGCATTATCAGGAATAGCTAATGAAACGATAGAGAACATTGAGTCTGAGAGTAAACCTAGTAGTTCTAAGCACAAGAAAAAACCCAGCCAACAGATTAGTATTGACCAAATTCGCAACCTGACTGATTTTGTCTATATGTCGGGTCACCAGAGTGGTTATAAGGTTATTCTTATTTACCCGTCTGAGATGATGAATAATGCCGCAGCTAATGCCTTATTAAAAAAATTGGAGGAACCACCCGAACAAGTATTGTTTATTTTGGTGGCGCATCATGCGCAGCATTTATTGCCAACAATCCGTAGCCGCTGCCAACAAGTCACGATGCCAGCACCTGATGTCAAAACATCAATTGATTGGCTTACCCAACAAGGTGTTAGTGATCCGCAAGCGTGTCTTGCTGCTGCAGGCCTTGCGCCACTGACAGCTTTGCAATTTAGTGAGAGTGAATTGCTTTCCCAACATGAGCAATTTATTCAACAAATAGGGATGCCGGGTCAACTCAACCCAATCACGCTAGCAGTTGCCATGCAGCAACTGGATTTATCCATTGTGGTCAGTTGGTTACAGAAATGGTGTTATGATCTGGTGAGTTACCAGAGCGGCGGGGAGGTGCGTTATTATCACTATCAAAAAAGTGCTATCAAAGCACTTGTTGGTGAAATGGATATTCAAGCGTGCATTGCGTATTCGCGCTCATTAAATACCTGCCAACAGTTAGCATATCACCCATTAAATGCACGTTTGTTTTTGGAAGAAATCTTTATTTCCTATATGCAATTAGTACAGAAAACTTGATTTTACCTAGACGTTATATTTATTTTTTTTCGAAAGTATCATCTGCTTTTAAGACTTTAAGTGCGGCACTGGCACAGACTTCATCAAATTGAATGCCTGGCGCACCGCCAACACCAACGCCGCCAACGACTTTTCCGTTTTTAATAATTGGAAAACCACCACCCAGCAAAAGAATACTCTCATTCATGCGTGCTAAGCTGTGCAATTCAGGTTTGTTAGCAGCCAATACAGCATATTTCTGTGTTGGACCGCGCATGCTGTTTGAGGTGTAGGCTTTGCGTCGACTGCTGTCTAGTGTATGTGGTCCAGCGCCATCAGCCTTCAACTGTACTTTGAGTAGACCCGCATGATCGACAATGGCCACACTAACCTTGAACCCATCTTCTTGGCATTGTTTAATGGCCGCCATTGCAGCTTGGACCGTTAAATCCAATGGCAGAGTAATTTGAGTCGGCCATTCCTTTGCCAAAGTTGGACTATTCATTAAACCTATTGAAAATATTAACACAGCTTTTATTAATCGATTTTTTATAGTCATAAGATGATCTCCAATCTGTCTCTTCGAAACAATGTTAAAAGCATACCATTAATTCATCATAGTGCGTTATCTCTGAAATCAGCGTGCGCAGCATCGGCTATAATGGCGCTTTTCTGAAACTGTAAAATTTAAAGCTAAAATTCATGGAACTCGCAAAAAGTTTTGATCCAAAAAGCATCGAAGACCGTTGGTATTCTACCTGGGAAGCAGCCGGATATTTCAAACCAACTGTCACAGAAGACAAATCAGCTTATTGCATTATGCTGCCGCCGCCAAATGTTACTGGTACGTTGCATATGGGGCATGCTTTTCAACATACCTTAATGGATGCATTAACACGTTATCATCGTATGTTAGGGGATAACACATTATGGCA
>JAOULU010000325.1 GCA_029881855.1 Nitrosomonas sp.
CTCATTAAACAGATTGATAATACCTTCATTTTCATGGGTTAACTCCTTATAAAAATTATAGTTATAATTCCCCACTTCCTGATAACGGCATGGACTGACAATACTTTAATTTTATGTTAAAAATATTCTAGTATTTACGCATTATAAGCACCATTTATTGAAAACTTTTTATTAATATTAAAAAATATTAGCACGTGAATACAAACAATTAGCGCCATTTTTTCAACAGAATATGGCTTTGAAATATAAAGATTTATCTGCTTTATTACTAATTTTAGGAATTAAATCAGGGTCATAAAAAGAAAGGTCAGGTCTATAATCAAGAATAAATCTTAAATACAGACCTGACCCGGATCTTTCCCATACCCTGCCTACCACTTAACCCTGCTTACTCCGACTTTTATCAAGAGCAAGAACAATCACTGAGGCAAGTTTAGGCTTTTACCTAAGTATTTTAATTTGCACTACGAGCCTCACAAGCATCAAGAAAAGCCTGACGTTCAGATTCTGAGTTGAATTCTTGCAATGCTATTTCCAACCCTCTACCAGCACAATTCACCGAACTTGCTTCAGGAACGCCACCACAGCCAATTAAAATGGCACTAAGCGCAATAATACAAATACTAGACTTAAAATTCATTTAAAAATTCCCTTTATAAAATATTTACTATAACTTGTGTCTGCACGCAATTTTTAATTCTTTTGACGTTGATTCTGTCACTTGAACCTAACATAGCGATTCTACCTTAATTCAAGGAACCCGAAGGAAAAATACCATCAAATGAACGGCAAAAGTTACGCATTAAGTTACAAATAATACGGGTATATTCAATCTACATAACGCTAAAACTCTTTAGTCTTTCACAAACTACTCTGTAACATCTCAGCTGCATGCCTGCGTGTCGCTTCAGTGATCGTTACGCCACCTAACATGCGCGCAATTTCTTCCACCCGTTTTTTGTCAGTTAAGACATCAATTTGACTTAACACCTGTTTGCTCGCTGCTTTATCTGTTGATTTGGTTACTTGCCATTGCTGGTCTCCAGTTGCCGCAACTTGCGGCAGATGTGTAATACACATGACTTGACGCTTCCTACCTAGCTGTTTTAACAATTTACCGACAATCTCAGCTACACGTCCGCCAATACCCACATCTACCTCATCAAATATTAAGGTTGGCACTGCACCCACTTTACTGGTGATAACTTGAATGGCAAGACTAATACGTGATAACTCGCCACCTGATGCCGCCTTTGCTAGCGACCTGAGTGGCAGGCCTTTATGTGCAGACACTTGAAACTCTATCTGCTCTAACCCTGACGCATTACCCTGCGCTAATGGCATTAATGCAACAGAAAATTCACCACCTGCCATTGCGATAGTCTGCATAGAAGCGGTGACTTGCTGGGCGAATATTTGCCCTGCTTTTTGTCGTTTGGATGACAATTTCTTGGCTAATTTTTGATATTTCTCTTGTGCGGCATCTTCTTGTGCTTTCATTTCACTATCATCGCCACCCGCATTTAGCGCATCCAATTGTTGTGTCACTGATGTCAACAAGTCCGGTAACGCATCAGGCGTAACATGATATTTTCGTGCAACGGTATGGATTGCTGATAACCGTTGCTCGACTGCCTGTAAGTCGTACGGATTAAGCTCAAGCTGCTGCCGATAATGCTTTAGTTCGTAGACACCTTCCTGTAATTGAATTTGTGCTGAATCTAGTAAATCAATGGTTGTTTTTAGTTGGCCATCGTAATCCAGTAAGTCTCTCAGTTGACTGTTCACAGTATTAATTTGCGAAATGACTGCTGTTTCATTCTCAGACAATCTATCAATACCCATCTCAGAAGCTTCTAATAAGGCAGCAACATGAGACAATCGATTATGATCAGTTTCCAATGTTTGCCATTCTCCGGCCGCAAAGTTCAAATCAGATAATTCTTGTGCCTGCCATTCAAGTTGCTCACGTTTATCAATTGATTCAGCCATATGCTGTAACCATGCTATGCGTTGCTGACGAATTTCCTGCCATTTTTGGTAAGCATTTTTAACTGATTGCGCCAATTCATAACACCCTGCAAAAGCATCTAGCAAATCTCGCTGCGTATCTTTTTGCAACAATAATTGATGCGCATGCTGGCTATGTATGGCGACCAGATATTCACCAGCTAAACGCAACTGCTGTAGGGTTACTATGTGTCCATTGAGAAAAGCACGTGAACGACCATTTGTATCAATAACCCTT
>JAOULU010000326.1 GCA_029881855.1 Nitrosomonas sp.
TCAACCGATTCTCGCACTGACGTCCCAGCTGAGATAACATCATCCACAATCAATACACGCCCTGTAAGGGGCGCGCCGACGAGAGAGCCACCTTCACCATGATCTTTTACTTCTTTACGATTAAAACAGAAAGGATAGTTATATCCATACTCAGCTAAAGCAATTGCGACCGAGCTGACCAACGGAATACCCTTATAGGCTGGTCCAAATAACATATCAAACGGAAGCTGAGCGGCAAGAATTGCTTTCGCGTAAAATTGACCAAGCTGACGCAAAGTATCTCCATCATTAAATAAGCCAGCATTAAAAAAATAAGGGGAATTACGCCCTGCTTTGGTCTTAAAATCACCAAAACACAGCACATGATGGTTAATTGCGAATGCTATAAATGCTTGACGGTAATCGGACATAACCTTGATCAACTCAATAAAAATAATATTATGCAAATTATAACGCTTAACCTGAATGGCGTCCGCGCCGCCGCAAGAAAGGGATTTTTCCAGTGGTTACCAACACAACAGGCAGATATTATTTGCGTTCAGGAATTAAAAGCTCAATTAACCGATCTTACGGATGAAATACTTGCACCCTGTGGTTATCACGGCTATTTCCACTGCGCTGAGAAAAAGGGATACAGCGGTGTAGGCATCTATAGCCAATTTAAACCTGATAGCATTACCGAAGGGATCGGTGTTACAGAAATTGATCAGGAAGGACGCTATTTATGCGCCGATTTTGGTGGTTTAAGTGTAATTTCACTCTACCTGCCATCTGGGTCCAGTGGCGATCATCGGCAGGCATCTAAATTCTTTTTTCTGGAAAAATTTTTCCCGTTACTGGAAGCACTAGCAAAAGACAAACGAGACATCATTTTATGCGGTGATTGGAATATCGCACATAAGGAAATCGACCTAAAAAACTGGCGTGCCAATCAAAAAAATTCCGGCTTTTTACCCGAAGAACGCGCCTGGCTAAGCAATGTATTAGACAAAATTGGCTTTATTGACGTATTTCGGCAACTCAATCCGGAACCCGGCCAATATACTTGGTGGTCAAATCGGGGACAAGCCTGGGCAAATAATGTTGGTTGGCGTATTGACTACCAGATTGCCACACCAAATATTGCCGGTAAGGCAACAAATGCTTCAATTTACAAAACCGAACGGTTTTCAGATCATTCTCCACTTATTATCGACTACGACTACGGACTATGATGATCCAAACCGCAGTTAACCGCTAAAAATGAGGACTATTCGAATGAATTATGGGCTTATATGCTTAGTCACATTACCCACCTTTTGGGGAAATAGTGCTATGGCGTTTATAGCACGCCGCCTTTTGTCCCTACCGGCGTTGCAATTCGTTACAATAACTCACTGTTATGCTTCATTGCGCCTCTCCAAAGACAAAAAGCGCTACACAGTAAGCACCACCCAGCTGCGATTTCTAGGACTATGAACGCCTTATCCAGTTGGTTATCTGCGCTGCGTATCTATGCCCACCCTCGCGTTCTGGGCATGCTATCACTGGGCTTTTCTGCTGGGCTGCCTTTATTGTTAGTTTTAGGCACATTGTCCTTCTGGTTGCGCGAAGCGGGAATAGACCGCACCACCATTGGCCATCTTAGCTGGGTTGGCCTGGCCTATGGATTTAAATGGCTATGGTCACCGCTCGTTGATCGTTTGCCATTACCCATTTTAACCCATTTACTGGGTCGGCGAAGAGCATGGCTATTATTGTCACAATTAGTTATCGTTATTGCGCTAGTCGGCATGGCCAACAACGATCCGCTCGTTAACCTGACCTATACTGTTTTTTTTGCGCTGGCTGTTGCTTTTGCATCCGCAACACAGGATATCGCACTGGACGCCTATCGTATTGAAGCCGTCTCGATAGAACTTCAGGGTGCAATGGCGGCTACTTATCAGGCTGGTTATCGTATAGCGATGATTCTTGCATCTGCTGGAGCCCTGTGGATAGCTGCCGCGGTAGATCCCTCTGAAACTACTTACGAGTATGCACCATGGCGTTTTGCTTATCTTGTCATGGCAGCCTGCATGGGGGTAGGTATTATCACAACGCTGATTATCCGTGAACCGGAAGTTGCCATTAACAAACTTATTTCAGAGAATGAAAAATATGCACAACAATCGATTGCAAAGTGGCAACTTAACGCAAGGCTTGCCACGACGCTGGCCTGGTTATACGGTGCTGTCGTGGCCCCGTTCCGGGACTTCATTGTTCGC
>JAOULU010000327.1 GCA_029881855.1 Nitrosomonas sp.
CTTTGCCTTCACATACAGAACCACGAACGACTTCTATACTTGAAGGCAAAGACACCCCAGGTAATTCTAGCGCTCTCACAGTCTCGCCACGCTCAAGCAATTGCTGCACTAAATGGGAACCAATAAAACCACCGCCACCCGTTACTAAAGAACGCCTACTACTCACGCTAATTTTCTCTTACACAAACTAAAATGCCTTACTAAAAAAACAGTACTCGAATAATTGAGGCTATCAAGCCAATTGATATCATAGGCAACTATCAACCCATGACTACTTAGCGCTTAGCGCATAACCAATCTTGCCTATCAGCGCAAATAAGGAATGTATTATAAACAACAATCACTTTTTATTTATTTGAATTTTTATATTCATTTAAAATGTTTACTATTAGTCAGCAAGGCTACTGTCGATAAATCATCTCTGATGCCCGCTATCTTTTCCGCTCTCCATGCACAATTTCCACCAGTTTCAAGGTTTGAAACTCCATCTCCATAACAAGATCATCAACTTTAGCACGAAAATGACGGTAGAAAATCATACTGGGAATAGCAACAAGTATACCAAATGCAGCATTATATAATGCCACAGAAATACCATAAGCTAATTGGGCCGGATTACTACCTGTAGGCGAATTGGAACCGAAGATTTCAATCATGCCAACTAATGTACCAAATAAGCCCATGAGTGGACTGAGTGCGGCAATTGTGCCCAATGTAGTGAGATAGCGGTCCAGATCATGTGCAACAACACGCCCGGCTTCTTCAATGGAGTCTTTCATGACTTCACGTGTACTTTTTACATTCTTCAACCCTGAAGCAAATATTTTTCCCAATGGGGAGTGTTTCTGCAAGCGTGAAATCATCTCAGGACTCACGCCTTTTTTTTTGTACTCGCTTAAAACCCGAGGCAATAATTCTTTCGGTGCAATAACGCTTAGACGTAGTGTCCACATACGCTCACCTATAATACCTACAGCTACAATAGAAGCAAAAATAATTGGCCATATCGGCCATCCTGCAGCTTGAATTAAAGATAACACGCAATAAACTCCTCATTAGGCTAATTCAAGTATTATGCAATTGATTGATAAAGATACGCCAGAAAAATATTCAGATTTAGCAATTCCAACGCAAAATTGGAACATTTTTGTCACAGGGGCATAATGCATTCCACCAATAAATTCTCAGCAAGAAAGTAGGGTGTTTTTGTCCACAATTTTTGTGGATAAGTTTGTGGATACCTTCCGAATATTCATATTAAGTTACCATATCATAACAATTTTTTCTAAACTGGCTAATTTTTAAACCATATAAATACTTTTTAAAAAACAAGTGGTTACAAAAATACTCTTGTTTACGTATATTTTATTACGATTATGATATAACCTCACATGAGAATGTGGATTATTACAGAAAATTAACATGAATTTCTACTCAACACTTGATGTTTCGCATGCAATACTCTCTGTAAGTGAGTTGAATAATAGTACTAAAATGCTACTAGAAAAAACCATGCCACTGCTTTGGGTAAAAGGGGAAATATCCAATCTCAAGCAGTATCATTCAGGCCACTGGTATTTTTCACTTAAAGACGCACACTCACAAATACGTTGCGTCATGTTCCGCCATAAGAATCAACACCTTGACTGCCAACTTAAAGACGGTCTACAAGTAGAAGTTCGCGCACTAGTTACGCTTTACGAGCCACGTGGTGACTTCCAGCTAAACGTGGAAACAGTTCGTCGCTCGGGCATTGGTGAATTATTCGAAGCATTCGAGGCTCTTAAGACTCGGCTAGAGAAAGCCGGGTTTTTTGACACTACTCGAAAAAAACAATTACCCAGTATTTCTCAACAGATTGGCATTATTACCTCCCCAAACACGGCAGCATTGCGTGATGTCATATCCATTTTGCAACGCCGCATGCCGATGCTGCCTATAATCATATACCCCACGCCCGTTCAAGGAACAGATGCTGCACAAAATATTGCCAAAGCAATTGAGATTGCATCTCAACGTGCTGATTGTGATGTTTTAATACTTTGCCGAGGTGGTGGCAGCATTGAAGATCTCTGGTCATTCAATGATGAGATTGTGGCTCAAGCCATTATTACTTGTAAGATACCCATCATTACAGGCATAGGTCATGAAACTGACTACACCATTGCTGATTTTGTTGCTGACAAACGTGCACCGACACCTAGCGGCGCAGCTGAATTGGCCAGCC
>JAOULU010000328.1 GCA_029881855.1 Nitrosomonas sp.
CTGGAGAATCAGTAGTATACGGGGATGCTGCTCGACAGGAAGTGTTGATTGCAGCGGGTTTGATGCGTGCGAAGGTATTGGTGGTCAGTTACGCTGATACAGTATCAGCTTTGAAAATTCTGCATCATGTACAAACGTTGCGGCCTGATCTATCCGTAGTGGTACGAACACGTGATGACACGGATATTGATTTGCTCAAAGAAGCAGGTGCTACTGAAGTTGTCGCTGAAATTATGGAGGGTAGCTTAATGCTTGCTTCTCATGCATTAATGTTTGTAGATATTTCAACAGGACGGATATTACGTCGTATCCGGCAAACGCGAGAACAACGTTATAGCCTATTCCGGGGTTTCTTTCATGGTGATTCTGATGAAATGGAGGAAAGTAATGAAATTCTTCTTCCACGTTTGTTAACGGTGACAATTATTCCAGGATCAGATGCGATTAATAAAACATTAGAGGAGCTTGATTTATTTAGTTTGTCTGTAGAGGTAACAGCAGTACGGCGACGAAATATACGTGGACTGTTGCCCAGTGGCGACACAAGATTGG
This sequence comes from Nitrosomonas sp., assembly GCA_029881855.1. GTDB lineage: Bacteria > Pseudomonadota > Gammaproteobacteria > Burkholderiales > Nitrosomonadaceae > Nitrosomonas. The sequence goes on from JAOULU010000328.1 coordinate 553, forward strand.
AGTCTGGTGATGTCGTTGTACTCAGAGGGACGCAAGAAAATCTGGCTGCCGCAGAGATTCGTTTGATGCAAGGTTAAAATATTATGATTTTTCTTGCTCATGCCTTAGCTAGACATGGACAGTTTTGTTCGGAAAGTGTATAGTCGCCATTCCGCCCTTTGCTCTTTAGAAAAAGGGCAGGCGTTGTTGTGGTCATTATATGATTGCGGCGGCAGAAAAGAATGGCGCATAATAATTTTTAGCGCAAAATTCATCATTTATGGAGGGAGATATGATTAAAGCTGTTCATGCAGTTGTTGGACTAGGATTGCTTTGTTTTGGCGCTGCACAAGTAGCCGTAGCACAAGACATTTCAAAATTACCGCGCGTAAAACAAACATTGGTGGCTCCACCAGCTGTACCAAAACATGACCAGGTTGCTAAAGGCGGACCTAAGATTGTTGAAGTACGTATGGAGACTACAGAAAAATTGATGGAAGTTGCTCCTGGTGCGAAAGTTTGGGGTCTGACATTCAATGGCAGTATTCCTGGCCCGTTGATCGTGATACACGAAGGGGATTATCTTGAATTAACATTAGCTAACCCGAAAGAAAGCTCATTAGCGCATAACGTGGATTTCCATTCTGCGACTGGTGCATTGGGTGGCGCTGGTTTGACATTAGTTCAACCAGGTGAAGAAGTGGTTCTACGTTGGAAAGCTGTTAAGCCAGGTGTATTCGTATACCATTGTGCACCAGGTGGAACAATGATTCCTTTCCACGTTATTTCTGGTATGAGCGGTGCAATTATGGTATTGCCACGTGATGGCCTGAAAGACGAAAAAGGTAAGCGTTACACCTATGACAAAGCATTCTACATTGGTGAACAAGACTTCTATCTGCCACAGGATGCAAAAGGCAAATACAAGCAGTACTCTTCACCTGCGGCTGGCATGGCTGACATGTTAGAAGTTGCTAAAGGCTTGATTCCTACACATGTAGTATTTAATGGCGCAGTTGGTGCAATTACTGGTGACAACGCATTGTCAGCTAAAGTTGGCGAGAAAGTGTTGTTTATCCATTCGCAAGCTAACCGTGCTTCTTATCCGCACTTGATTGGTGGACATGCTGATCTGTACTGGGTAGGTGGTTCATTCAGCGATACACCGCTTACAAGCCAAGAAACTTGGTTTGTTCCTGCTGGAGCAGCAGTTGCAGCGGCGTATGAATTCAAGCAACCAGGACTCTATGTATACCTCAGTCATAACCTGATTGAAGCTGTATTGCTGGGTGCTGCATTACATATGAATGTTGAAGGTGAGTGGAATGATAACCTCATGACACAAGTAAAAGCACCTGCTAGCTTTAACCCAAATGCAGCAAATGATCACTAAATTTTAATTTAGTAAATCGTTAAGTTGTATTGAAACGGCTTCAGCATTTTTGTTGAAGCCGTTTTTCTTTTTAGTGTTCCATTTTAACAACACACTGCCAGTGATTTAAATCTATGCCAATTAAATCTCGTATACGTACTGTTCCGCATTATCCTCATAAAGGGATTATGTTTCGTGATATTACAACGTTATTAAAAGACCCTGTTGGATTGCGAACCACAATTCAGGAGATAACAAATCGCTATCATAATATGCAAATAGATAAAGTGGTCGGAATAGAGTCACGTGGTTTTATTATTGGT
>JAOULU010000329.1 GCA_029881855.1 Nitrosomonas sp.
ATCTCAAAAATTGGATAAAAACTCACTCACTAGAGAAACATCTCTATACCTACTTCTTCAAGTAACTGTGCTGTCTCGAATAATGGCAGACCCATCACGCCACTATAACTACCAGAAATTTCTTCAATAAAAGCAGCAGCCATTCCTTGTATTGCATAAGCACCCGCTTTATCAAACGCTTCACCACTAGCTATACAATAACGCATCTCACGTTTACTAATTTCACGGAATTTAACAGTCGTTGTCGATAACTTAACCCGTATTTTGTCCTTTACTGCAACACCTATTGCTGTCATAACCTCATGAGATCGACCAGACAAATCAGCCAATATCTCCTCTGCATGCTCAGTATCTTTGGGTTTCCCAAGAATACGTCCATCAACAGCGACAACGGTATCTGCCACCAATACGGGTAACAGTGGTAATCCACGTTGTATCAGCCGCGACCAGCCTTCTTCCGCCTTTGTATTAACAATGCGATACACATAATCAGTTGGTGATTCATTTTGTATCGGTGTTTCATCTACATCAACGGGTCGACTAAGTGTTTCCCTCATTAACAATATTTTATACTTTACACCAATTTGTTTTAGCAGTTCACGTCTACGAAGACTACGGGATGCAAGATAAACACTATTTTCCGGGAAAATCATATAATTATAATCTCAGTTATATAAATAAAGTCCGCAACATAATTCTACGCTAGCTTTAACATATTGTAATAATGAAAAAAAATATTTCCCCCCCATATTTCTAAGTTTTGATGAACTGTATTAATTTTCCCACTTATACCCGATGATAAGGGTGACCTTTTATCACTGATGTCACACGATACAATTGCTCCGCTAATAAAACTCTGGCCAATCCGTGTGGCATCGTTAACTTCGAGAGTGCAAGCTGTTCATTTGCTGAAGCTTTAATGTCTGCATGCAATCCGTCGGCACTTCCAATAACAAATGCTACATTATCACCTTCTCGCATCCAGTCTGTGACGACACTAGCAAATCTTACAGTAGTCCACTGCTGGCCTTGCTCATCTAACACTACAAGTCGAGATCCAGTTGGTATTGCAGCGCGTATTCGCTGGTCTTCAGCGCTTAATAGCTGTGAGGTTTGTTGTCCACTGGTCCTCTTTTCTGGTTTTATTTCTATTAATTTAACCCTGAACTCTTGAGGTAAACGCTTAATATATTCTTCATAACCTGTATTGACCCAATCAGGCATTTTGTTACCGACGGCCAATATATGTATCTTCATATTACAAAGCTATTTTCTGACTCATTTATCAATGCTTCTGTGCTTCATCGATTTAATGTTCCTGGTCCATCCATAGCGTTTCTAGATTGTAATATTCTCGCACGGTTGGTTGCATAATATGCACAACAATATCCCCTACATCAACAAGTAGCCACTCACCGGACTGCTCGCCCTCCACACTATATATATTGCCCCCCGCAGCTTTTACTTTTTCTTGCACGTTACCGGCCAAAGCTTTTGTTTGACGTGATGAATCTGCGCTAGCGATAATTATGAAATCAAACATAGCGGTTATTTTTTTCACATCTAACACTTTAATATCATGCGCCTTTATGTCCTCAAGTGCAGAAACGATTGTATTTACCAACATATTTGAGTTCATTCCTCTCCAGCGTACAAATGATTAGTTTTAATATAATCATAAATAATTTCAGGTAATAAATAACGCGCACTCTTACCTTCAGAAATTAATGATCGTATTTGTGTGGCCGAAATTTCTAGTAAGGTAGTATTCGCAGAAAAAATCAATCCGCCTGGATGACAGGCCAATTCATTAACATTAGTTACCCAGCGTGACATACATTCATTTTTCAATCTTTGTGGTAAGATTTTTTTATCCAACACATTGCCAGGGCGCCCAACAATAACCAAATGGCAAAGCCTGAATAACTCCTGCCAGCAATGCCACTGGTGCAGCTTAAGAAAAGCATCTATCCCCATTATGAAACATAGTGCTGTATTTTCTCCAAACTCTTGCCTATATTCGCGCAAAGATTCTACGGTTGTAGTGACCCCTGAGCGATCAAGTTCACGCTCATCTAATAAAAACTGTGAATTATTCTGTATTGCCAAATGTACCATTTTTTTTCTGTGATATTTCGATGCAACGGGCGCGTCCCTCAACCTGGGTTCGCCTGACGGAACAAAGTACAGTTGGCTAAAACCGACAATATCAATTAATTC
>JAOULU010000050.1 GCA_029881855.1 Nitrosomonas sp.
AGCCAATATTTCTTGCGCTGAAACTGTAAAGAGCAGAAGAAGGGTGAATAATCTCATCATGTATTAATTAGTTATTCATGTTTGTTTGAAAAACCAGTCCGGCATGTTCACGTAATTTATGGAAGCGAATGTTCGGCCAGTTTTCTTCGGCTACACTTAATTCGGCCCCAAATGCAGCCAAGAAAGTTGGGGCATCAACCGCATCATAGGCTATTCGGTGTGCATTGGCATCAATAAAGCGCTGCAATTCACGGGAATCTTCAGCCGTGACCCAACGTGCCAATTGATATTTGGCTGGTGCAATACGTGCGGCAACGGAATATTCAGTTTGTAGTCGGTGGGTGACCACTTCAAATTGTAGAATGCCGACGGCACCGAGCAATAATGTATTGCCAATTTGCGGACGGAAGACTTGAATAGCACCTTCTTCACCCAATTGGGTAAGCCCCAGTTTCAGTTGTTTGCTTTTTAATGGATCAGCAATCTCAACCGTGCGGAAAATTTCTGGTGCGAAAAAAGGCAGGCCGGTAAATTGTAGTGTTTCACCCTCTGTTAAGGTGTCACCCAATTGTAGTGTGCCGTGATTCGGTATACCAATGATGTCACCTGGGTAGGCTTCTTCAAGTAAATCTCGACGCTGGGATAGAAATGAGACCACGGTACTGGTGCGAATGTCTTTACGGCTACGAGAGACTTTTAAATTCATGCCGCGTTTAAAATGGCCAGAGCAAATACGCACAAATGCGATGCGGTCTCGGTGTGCCGGGTTCATGTTCGCTTGGATTTTAAATACCATGCCAGAGAATTTCTTCTCATCAGGAATGACCTCACGTTGTATGGCATGGCGTGATTCGGGTGCAGGTGCGAGATCAACTAAGGCATCTAATATCTCACGTACACCAAAATTATTGATCGCGGAGCCAAAAAACACAGGTGTTTGTTTACCAGCCAAAAATTCTTCATGGTTAAATTCTGGGGAAGCACCTTCAATCAATTCAATTTCTTGCTTAGCGGTGGTCAGATCAATACCAAAACGTTGTTGAATGGCTGGATCGTTAAGATCGCTAATGATCTCGTCATTACTATGAGCACGATCCTCACCTGGTTGGAATACACGCATACATTGATTCCGTAAATCAAAGACCCCATGAAAATGGTTGCCCATACCAATTGGCCAAGTAAATGGTGCGGTTGCCATGCCCAGTGTGCGTTCAATTTCATCAATGAGATCGAGCGGTTCTTGTACTTCGCGATCCATTTTGTTGACGAAGGTTAAAATGGGTGTGTTGCGTGCGCGGCAGACTTCCAGCAAGCGCAGTGTTTGTGCTTCCACACCATTGGCTGCATCAATGACCATGAGTGCGGCATCCACCGCTGTTAAAACGCGATAAGTATCCTCAGAAAAATCCTGGTGACCCGGTGTGTCAAGTAAGTTGATGACGCAGTCGCGGTATTCCATTTGCATGACAGAACTGGCGACTGAAATACCGCGTTGTTTCTCAATCTCCATCCAATCTGAGGTAGCGTGACGACTGGCTTTACGTGCTTTAACGCTGCCTGCAATATGAATTGCACCCGCATACATGAGTAACTTTTCTGTAAGCGTTGTTTTGCCAGCATCCGGATGGGAAATTATGGCAAACGTGCGGCGGCGCGTGACTTCTTTATTAATGCTCATGATCGGAAGAACTTTGCTCCTGTGTATATAAAAAACAATGTGTGGTGTGTGTTGGGCTAAATACGCTGGTTTGTGGGTAAGATTTACGACAAATCGGCATCACATGCTGACAGCGTGGGTGAAAATGACAGCCAGATGGAGGTGCGGCAGGTGAAGGTAAATCGCCTGCTAATTTGATTATTTTTTGATCTGGTGTCTGTTCTATTTGCGGGACTGCTGAAAGTAATGCCTGTGTATAAGGATGTTTAGGATGATTTGTCACTTCATCGATATGCCCCTGCTCAACGATTCTGCCCAAGTACATTACGGCAATTTCATCGGCCAAATATTCGACTACAGCTATATTGTGGGTAATAAATAAAAAAGCAAGCCCCAGGTTATTTTGTAGTGATTTGAGTAAATTTAGAATTTGTGCTTGAACGGATATATCTAATGCACTAGTTGGTTCGTCGCAAATGAGTAGTTTTGGATTAACGGCCAGTGCGCGGGCAATGGCAATACGTTGGCGCTGCCCGCCAGAGAATTCATGTGGATAACGCCATTTTGTTTCAATAGGTAGTCCAACACGTTGCAATAGATCATTAATTTCTTGTTCTCTGGAGAAGGCTGATGGTTGCTGGTTAGTGTTTTCCTGATCATTCGTGTCAACATTCAGAGCATTCATGCCTTCTTCAAGAATTTCAATAATGCGCATTCTGGGATTAAGAGAAGAGTAGGGATCTTGGAATACAAATTGAAATTCTGAACGCATCTGACGTAATTCTTTTCGTTTGAGCCCTACAAGTTCTTGGTTGTTGTAACGAACGCTGCCAGCCGTCGGATTAATGAGTTGTAGAATGCTCTTGCCAACAGTGGTTTTTCCGCAGCCTGATTCACCGACTAAGGCTAATGTTTTGCCAGCGCTGATCTTTAATGACAGGCCATCCACAGCTTTGACATGCCCAACAACGCGTCGAAAGAAACCCTTATGTATTGGGAAATGGACTTTTAAATCGTTGACTTCGAGTAATGCATTGTTTGTCTTTGGAAGCGTGGCGGCAGAGATGGGGTCAACGACTGCTATATTTTCATTTTTCTCAGGTGTCTTTGGAAACGGGTTATTGGTGGCAAGTGTGGAATCCTTGTTAAAGAGATGACATCTGACTTGATGATGAGGTGTTATGGTTTGCCATTGTGGTTTAGATTGATAACAAATATCCGTGACCTTATTGCATCGATCAGCAAAACGGCAGCCAATAAATTCCTGTGTCAGTGATGGTACGTTTCCGTTGATAACAGCCAGTGCTTGATTGCGTTTTTGCTTTTTTGGTAATGATGCAAACAATTGGTGTGAGTAGGGATGGGCGGGATGGGCAAAAAAATCCTCTCTTGTGGCTAACTCAATAATCTCTCCGGCATACATGACAGCAATACGTTGTGCCATCTCTGACACAACACCTAAATCATGTGTAATTAATAATATTGCCATATGATTGCGCTGCTGTATTTGGCGCATGAGCTCAAGGACTTGAGCTTGAATGGTGACATCAAGCGCTGTAGTCGGCTCGTCAGCAATAAGGAGCTCAGGTTCTCCTGCTAGAGCCATGGCAACCATAGCGCGTTGTTTCATGCCGCCTGAGAACTGAAAAGAATATTCGTGCATACGTCGAGCGGCATCAGGTATGCCAACATGGTTTAACAAGTCTAGAATTCGAGTTTGCGCTGCTTCTGGGGTCAAATTGAAGTGGCGTTTCAGCACTTCATTAATTTGTTCTGCAATGGTTAATACGGGGTTAAGGCTCAACATAGGTTCTTGAAAAATCATGCTGATGTGTTTGCCGCGTATCGTGCGCATATCAATTTCAGGTAGCTGAAGTAAATCGCTGCCATTGATTTTGATGCTACCGGCCAAAATCTCACCCGCATCAGGTAATAATCGCATAATGGAAAGCGCTGTCATTGATTTGCCGCAACCGGACTCCCCTAACAATGCAAATGTTTCACCCCTGGAAATCTTTAGAGAAAGTCCATCGACTGCACGCACAGGTTCTTTTCCAGTGTGCAATATGGTTTCGAGATTGTCGATTTCCAGTAACTCACTCATGAGCGGCGCGTCGTTTTTGTTGTTGTAGAAATAGGTTTTTTCTTGCTGTGACGCAGAATAGTACTTTCATGTGACAAGGTTCTGACGCGTGGGTCTAGTGCGTTTTGTACGGCATCTGCAAATAGATTTGCACTCAATACAAGGGTGAGCATAAAACTGAATGCGGCCATTAAAGCCCACCAGACCATTGGTTCACGTGCCATTTCAAGGCGTGCGGCATTAATCATGGTGCCAAAACTCATCATAGAAGGATCAACACCGACGCCAACATAGGATAAAACGGCTTCTGCTAAAACCAACCCACTAAAATCCATAACCGTAGCAATCAAAACAATATGCATGACATTGGGTAAGATATGGCGGGTGATAATACGCCAGTGGGATACACCAAATGCATGAGCAGCCTGAATATACTCCATTTCGCGTAATTTTAGGGTTTCTCCACGTAACAGTCGACATAAACTCGTCCAACTGGTAATGCCTAAGATGATACAGAGAAATAGCAAACGTAAATCAGCACGTGCGGCAATGGTTTCAAATAATTCTGGGTGTGTCTCAATGTATACCCCCATCATGAGTACAGCCGCTGCAATGAGCAAAACGCTTGGGATTGAATTTAGCGTGGTGTAGGTGTATTGAATAACGTCATCCACCCAGCCACGGAAATAGCCCGCCATAATCCCTAAAAGTAATGCAAACGGTAGCATGATTAAGGTAGTCAGTGTTCCAATCACTAAGGCAATACGTATGCTTTTAAGTGATTGATAGAGTACATCTTGCCCAACTTTGTCAGTGCCAAATACATGGTAGTGCGTTGCCAGCATACAAGCTGCGCCAATTAATGAAAGTATTATTGCTAACGTAATGAGTATGGCGTACCAAGGGACTTCCGTTTTGCGTCGCCAGATGGCAGTTAGACACTGAGAAAAGTTTTGTTGGCTGCGGCGAGCTTGTATGAAACAAAGGTATGCCACCAGTATGCTCCATACTAATAAGCCGTATCCAATACCTATTGTTGTACGCCACAGAATGTCTGGTTTTCTTTCTATTTCAGGGTGTTGTAAATGCGCGCCGCCGAATTCTAGGCGAGCAAATGCACGTACTCGTGTGCCGTCTGGAAGATCCAAAGTTTCTTTTGCATACAGGTGTGTGGCGAGTGGTGCAGAATAGGTTTTTTCAACATTGGTGCGCAGTGGTGTTACTAAGACATCAAGTATGCTTAATACTTCAGCATCATAGATGGTTTCGTTATGGTTGTTTTTATGGTCAAGTGCAGTTCTAAAATGGACAGTATCCAGCAAGCCTATCGCGATAAAAAACAATAAAACGGTTAATGCAGACATACCACTTGCACTATGTGAGACACGTCGCCATGGTGACAATAAGTGCTCATTTTTATGCACGTGCCAGACAAAACATAGCACAATGACCGCTAGCAGATAGATTAAAGCATCGGTCCACAAAATAACAGGGTCAAAGGGCATAGCAGCTTTTACTCAGAATAAGCTTTGGCTTAATAGAAGGTGATTGATACAGTGGTTTATATCATAAAGGGACGGTGTGTGAACCAGAAAATAGACAAAATTTTATAACAAGGCGCAACCAGTGAATTTTGGTTTTAGGTCTGGGTAATTTTATTTTATGATTTATTTGATCTGGAATTAATCGGTATTTTTTTCTTTATGATCCTGAGAGGAATTCAATTTGACGCCAGGCTTCATAAGCGACAATTGCGGCTGTATTTGATAAGTTTAAACTGCGGCTAGTAGTTATCATTGGTACACGAATACGACATTGCTCTGGAATACTCTCCAATAGATTGGTGGGTAATCCGCAACTTTCTGCACCAAATAGAAAAGCATCTCCTTTGAGGTATTTAATCTTGTCATAGCGTTGTTTTCCCTTAGTAGATACTGCAAAAATACGTTGGCCTTGCAGGGCTTTGCAGCAATCTAGCCAGTTTTCATGCATTTTTACGTTGGCGAATTCATGGTAATCCAATCCAGCGCGTATCAATTGTTTATCTTTAAGCGCAAAACCCAGAGGCTTAACAAGGTGTAACTGCATATTGGTGTTGGCACATAAACGGATAATGTTTCCTGTGTTTGGTGGAATCTCTGGCTGGTAAAGAATGATGCTAAACATGGGCTTGGGATTGACTGGCTATTTGTGTGAGTTGGTGAAATAACTTTAAAACGGAATGGGCGATTGTACTAAATTGTGATCAGCTAGCGCCCTGGAAACAACCCAGTTACTGATTTCTGTTGCCCCTTTTTTGTGTAATACTTTTGCCAATTCATTGAGTGTTGCACCAGTTGTCATTACATCATCAACAACGGCAATATGTCTCCCCGATAATTCGATATTGCAGGCAAATGCATTACGAATATTTTTCTGTCGTGATTTCCAAGGTAGACCCGTTTGGGGTGCTGTATGTTTGATACGTCTGCAATCGTCAAAAAGTAAGGGGATATTATATTGATCTGCAATATAACGGCTGAGCTCAAGTGCTTGGTTAAACCCGCGTTCTTTTAATCTTTTGGGATGTAGCGGCATGGGTATGATTAAATCTGGTAATTGTGATGGGTTGATATGTTGACAAAGTAGATTGGCTAAGATGGGTGCGATGGCCAGATTGGCTTGATATTTCAGTGCATGTATCAATGCATCGACGGGAAAAGTATAACGTAACGCTGCAATGGTACGTGTGAATTTAGGGGGGTTGGCAATACATGCACCACATAGGTGAGGTGTTGTGACAGGTCGTAGGCATATTGAGCAGTGATGATCTGGAAGTAGAGGCAATTTGTGATAACAAGCATTACAAAAGTCTTGATGTGTTGAGACACCGCAAAGTAGACAGTTTTTTCGGCTAAAGATTTGCACAATATTTAATCAGTTGTTTAAAAAAAACCATGGATAAATTGACAATGGGCAGTGAATCCCTGATCATCCAATTCATTGGGTAGACGGAAAAATAATAACCCATTTAATTATTTATATAGGAAACCAGGATGAGCATTAACGCACATACATCCAACATGGCAGATGAGCAGGTAGACAGTATAGCCGATAAGGCAGATAACTCAGTATGTTGGCGTGTGTCTCAAGTCAAATTGTTACTGGATGCACCATTTAATGACCTGATTTATCGTGCGCAATTGATACATCGTCAACATCATGATGCCAATGCCGTGCAATTGTCTACACTGATTTCGGTCAAGACCGGCGGGTGTCCAGAAGACTGTGGATATTGTCCTCAAGCTGCACGCTACCATACCAGTGTAGAAAACCAGGATATGTTATCACTGGAAGATGTCGTGATAGCGGCAACAGCGGCGAAAGAGAGGGGTGCATCGCGATTTTGTATGGGTGCCGCATGGCGTGGCCCAAAACAGCGTGATATCGACAAAATGACTGAGATGGTTAGTGCTGTCAAAGCATTGGGTATGGAGACTTGTGCCACATTAGGATTACTAAAACCAGGACAAGCGCAGCAATTGGGTGAAGCTGGGTTGGATTATTACAATCATAATCTCGATACAGCACCAGAGTTCTACGATGAAATTATCACAACACGTAATTATGAAGACCGCCTAGATACATTAAAAGAAGTTCGTGGTGCTGGAATTAATGTGTGTTGTGGTGGCATTGTTGGTATGGGAGAAACACGTGAATCACGTGCGGGACTCATCGCACAACTGGCGAATCTTGATCCTTATCCTGAATCCGTGCCCATTAATCATTTGGTGCAAGTTGAAGGAACGCCATTGCATGGGACTGAAGCGCTTGATCCATTTGAATTTGTGCGTACTATTGCAGCGGCACGCATCACAATGCCTAAAGCCATGGTGCGGCTATCTGCTGGACGCCAAGAAATGTCTGAAGCTATCCAGGCGCTATGTTTTTTAGCTGGTGCGAATTCTATTTTCTATGGTGATAAGCTCCTGACAACGAGCAATCCCGAAGCAGATTGCGATAAAGCATTGTTGAATAAATTGGGATTACATGTGCTGTAGTCTATGTATTCAGATTTAACGGAACAACTGCGTGTACGAGAGCAGGCAGGATTAAAGCGCAGCCGACAAATCCTAGAAGGCCCGCAGACAACGCATGTCACAATATCAAAGCGTGATTACCTGGCATTTTGTAGTAATGACTACCTAGGGTTAGCGAACCATCCCGATCTAATCCAATCAGCTTGCGACGGTGTGCAGCAATATGGCGTGGGTGCCGGCGCATCACATCTTATTAATGGTCATTCTTTAGCACACCATAAACTGGAAGTTGCGCTGGCAAGTTTTGTTGGTTTCCCGAAAGCTTTATTGTTTTCTACGGGTTATATGGCCAATATAGGTGTGGTGACAGCACTGGTAGGGCGAGATGATGCCGTCTTTGCTGATAAGCTTAACCATGCGTCATTGAATGATGCTGTGGTACTTTCCCGAGCAAAATTGGTTCGTTTCCCTCATCTGAATTTGGAGGTATTGGAGGAGCGTCTAGCAACATCAAAAGCAAAACGTAAATTGGTCGTTACTGATGCAGTATTCAGTATGGATGGTGACATTGTGCCGGTTCAAAAAATGCGAGTGCTGTGCGAGAAATATAATGCCATGTTGTTATTGGATGATGCACATGGTTTTGGTGTGTTAGGCAGGCAGGGTAGAGGGTGTTTGTTCACGTCTGAAGATGATAATTTTTGTTCCCCTAATATCATTTATATGGCGACGCTTGGTAAAGCTGCTGGGGTTTCTGGCGCATTTGTTGCTGCGCAACCGGAGATTATAGAAACATTAATACAGATGGCCCGTAGTTATATTTATACAACGGCTGCACCACCATTATTGGCGCATACGCTATTAACCAGTTTAGCGCTGATTGAACAGGAACAATGGCGACGTGAAAAATTGGTGCAACTGATTGCGCAACTCAAAAATGGCCTTCGATCGTTACATTGGAAGTTGTTGCCTTCTATAACGCCGATACAGCCATTACTGATAGGTGAAAGTGGTAAAGCAGTGCAAATTAGTAATGCTTTGCGTGAACAGGGTATTTTGGTGCCCGCGGTTCGCCCGCCTACCGTGCCGCAGGGAACGGCGCGCTTACGTATTTCTTTATCCGCTGCACATTGT
>JAOULU010000051.1 GCA_029881855.1 Nitrosomonas sp.
GTTGGAGCATATCCAAACTATTCGAATAGGCACTAAGTCATTGAGTTTCTGGCCGCAGCGTTATGTTAATGATGCGGACTCTGATGAATTATTAATGTTGTTTGAAAGACTTGTTAAAGCAGGAAAGCATGTGGCGATCATGGCGCATTTCAACCACTGGGGTGAAATGATTACGCCGGTTGCTCAAGAAGCGATACGCCGTTTGCGTGCTACGGGTGTCGTTATACGTACTCAGTCTCCTTTACTTAATCATATTAATAATGATGTGGATGTTTGGGTGCAAATGTGGCGTGAGCAAGTCCGTTTGGGCATGGTGCCCTATTATATGTTTGTAGAACGTGATACTGGTGCGCGTCGTTACTTTGAAGTGCCGCTGGCACGTGCATGGGAAGTCTATCGACTGGCTATACAGCAAATATCTGGCCTTGGTCGAACAGCGCGAGGGCCATCTATGAGTACTGGGCCAGGTAAAATAGAAATCCATGGTGTGACAGAGATTAATGGCGAGAAAGTTTTCGTGTTGCGGTTTATTCAAGCACGTAATCCAAATTGGGTGCAGCAACCATTTTTCGCAAAATTTGATCCTGATGCAACATGGTTAGACCAGCTTAAACCAGCTTTTGGAGAAGAAAAATTCTTTTTTCAAGATGAGTATGATGCTATGTGTAAAAAAGAAATAAGCCCGCGAGCTTATTAGGGTGTTGATCAACTAATACATTAAAGCCTTGTCTCGACATATATTAAAATCAAATGATATTACTTAAGGCTCGGCAAGTGGCACACAGTACCGCAGCACTAAATCAGGGTTTTGCTGTGATAAAAGTCATTTTTATTTTTTGATATTTAGGGCATTCTGAACGCAGTAGGCATTAATAAGTATTTATTTGTATGTGATATTAATTTTTCGTGCGAAGGAGTATATCTCCTTTTATGATACGTGAAGTTCTGATTGTCATCATTTATAATAAGTTACTTCTTTGTATAGAAACGGAATTTAAGCGTACAAATGATTTACCTGCTATTTGTAATTACAATTGTTGCATTGATTTTTGGGCCATCTTATTGGGTTAAGCATACGCTTGAGAAATACAGTTATCCGCAAGATCGTTATCCCGGTACTGGCGGGGAATTAGCTCGCATTTTATTAGACTGGGCTAATTTACAAAGCGTCAAAGTTGAGGAGACCGAGCAGGGTGATCATTATGACCCCATACAGAAAGTAGTCCGTCTGACACCAGATAAATTTAATGGCAAATCACTAACTGCAATTACTGTGGCTGCACATGAGGTTGGCCATGCCATACAAGACCGTGATGGTTATTTACCATTAAGGTTACGTACACGATTAGTACGTCTGGCTGCACCAGCGGAGAAATTGGGCGCAGCTATTTTAATGATTGCGCCACTTATGGTGGTTTTTACACGTGCACCTGTAGTAGGGGTGTTATTTTTTATTGGTGGTTTATTGACATTGGGTGCGGCAACTCTGGTGCATTTGGTTACACTACCGATGGAGATGCATGCGAGTTTTGCACGCGCATTACCTATGTTAGAGAAGGGTAATTATTTGATTAAAGGGGATGAGCAACATGCACGGCGGATTTTGAGGGCGGCAGCTTTGACATATGTTTCGGCTTCGCTAACGACATTACTCAATATTGGTAGATGGTGGGCTATTCTTCGCAGATAAATATTTTGATGGTTGTGATGTTTTGTGGATATTTGTTTATTATATCAGTGACATATTAATATAAATATGTTAATAGTCTCGTTTTTTATAAAATTGTAGCCTCTATAGTATTTAGAGAATATTTAATAGTTTTCTTGTCAATAAAGAGGAAGAGAACAAAAGATGAATCAATTGGTTAAGCGGCACCCGAAGCGTGCTGTGTATGGATTTACGTTGCTTGAGTTACTGGTTGTTATGGTCATTATTGGATTATTGGCTGCTTATGTTGGACCTAGATATTTTTCGCAAGTAGGCAGATCAGAAATTAAAATGGCTGAGGCTCAGATAGGGGCTCTGGAAACAGCGTTACATCAATATCGTTTGGATGTGGGTAGTTACCCAACGACAGAACAAGGATTAGTTGCGTTGGTAACCAGTGTAAATAATGAGCCAAGATGGCATGGGCCCTACCTTTCAAAGTTGCCACCTCCTGATCCATGGGGACGTCCTTATATTTACAAATATCCCGGTGACCAATCGGAGTTCGATTTGTTTTCGTTGGGAAAGGATGGTCAGCCTGGTGGTGAGGGTGAGGCAGCGGATATTACCAATTGGTAAGCAATAGCTATGCGCTTTGAAGTAAAAGCTGTGTTGACAGGAAAGGGTACTGTACGCCTGGAACTGGAGGCAAATAATGAGGAAGAAGCACGACGCCAAGTCGCTGAGCAAGGCGGTATGGTTCTGAGTATACAGAAAAGTTTTGTGGGTTTTTCATTCAAATCTAAAACACATTTCCCTTTGGTGCATTTTAGCCAAGAATTGCTTTCACTTTCAACGGCTGGTCTTAGCTTGGTCGAAAGCATTGAGACCTTAGTTGATAAGGAGCAAGATTCAGGTAATCGTAGAATCATTCAAGATTTGCTTGCAAGACTCTATGAAGGTGTAACATTTTCACGTGCATTGGAAGATTATCCCGAAGCATTTCCGACATTATATGTTGCAACGATTCGTGCTAGTGAGCGTACTGGCGATTTGCCTGAAGCACTAACAAGATTTATTACTTATCAGACACAAATGGATTTTGTGCGTAAGAAATTGGTTGGTGCTTCAATTTATCCAATACTGTTGCTGGTGGTTGGATTACTGGTATCTATATTCTTGCTGGTATTTGTGGTCCCCAAATTTAGTGCAATTTACGATGATGTTGGGGCTGACTTACCCTGGCTTTCCGTCATGCTGATTAAATGGGGGCAATTTGTCCATGAACGAGGCGGAGAATTGGCCATTATGGCATTAGCATTAATTGCAGGTATGTTTTATGCGGTTACTCGCTCAGCATTTCGTGCTTATGTACTGCAACTATTGTGGCGAATTCCTGCAATTGGTGAGCATATGCGTGTCTATCAGCTTGCTCGTTTCTATAAAACACTAGGTATGTTATTGCGTGGTGGAATTCCGGTTACTCAAGCTCTAGAAATGGTTAGCGGGTTACTGCAGTCGCATTTTCGACCTAAGGTTGGGGCCGCCGCGCTACACATTCGTGAAGGTAAAACCATATCCAGTGCGATGGAAATGGAAGGTCTGACTACTGCAGTAGGTAACCGTATGTTACGTGTTGGCGAAAGAACGGGTCAGATGGGGGACATGATGGAGCGAATTGGTAATTTCCATGATGAAGAAATTGCACGTTGGGTAGAATGGACAACCAAACTCATTGAGCCGATATTGATGGCTGTGATTGGCGTGGTCATTGGTGGCATTATTATCCTCATGTATATGCCCATTTTTGATTTGGCGGGAAGTATCAATTGATTGAATTATCTGAACAATCCGAAAAAAAATTGCCGCTTGATATGTATCGTCTAAGTGATGTACGACAAGAAGCGGTGAAACAGGGTGTTGCTGTCATACAATTACTAGAAGAATCGTATGGTTACACGCCGCATGAAATTATCCGAGAGTTAGGACAGTTGATGCACATTCCTGTGTTGGAAATGAAAACTGTCCATACTTTGAAGCCAGCATTTGAGCTGTTGCCGTTTTCTGAGGCCGCTTTGCATGAATGTGTATTATTCCAGAAAGGAACGGATTACTTGTTGGCTATTAGTGATCCTTTTTCGTCTAAATTACGTGCTTGGGCGGAAGAACGTTTTGAGATGGGACTGGAATGGTATTTGATGCATCCGGCCGATCTATCTGCCTACCTTACCCAACAAGAAAAAACAATGCGCGCAATGGATAACGTATTGCCTGCTATTGGGCTTGATGATATTCAAAGTGGTATTGAGGATTTGTCATTAAAGACCATTAATGAAGGTACTAGCCAGGTTGTGCGCCTTGTTCATTCTACGTTATATGATGCACATAAGTCCCAGGCCAGTGATATTCATTTGGAAATGGTGGCGGGCGCACTTTCAATAAAATACCGTATTGATGGTGTTCTTACTTCGGTGGGTGTTATGCAGGGTGCAGACCTAGCAGAACAAGTGATTTCTCGGATTAAAGTTATGTCTGAGTTGGATATTGCAGAGCGTCGTGTACCACAAGATGGGCGTTTTAAAATATCCATACAAGGGCGAGAAATTGATTTCCGTGTTTCCATTATGCCAAGCATTTTTGGCGAAGACGCTGTACTGCGTATTCTTGATCGGCAAGCGCTTTCTGATCATGTCGAGGGCTTAACCCTTAATCAACTGGGCTTTAATGAGACCGCGATTGCAACCATACGTCGCTTGAGTTCAGAACCTTATGGCATGTTATTGGTAACTGGCCCAACTGGTAGCGGTAAGACAACATCGCTGTATGCCGCTATTTCTGAAGTCAATAAAGGCAACGATAAAATTATTACTATTGAAGACCCTATTGAATATCAGTTGTCAGGCGTTTTACAGATACCTGTCAATGAGAAGAAAGGTTTAACTTTTGCACGTGGTTTGCGTTCGATATTACGTCATGATCCCGACAAAATCATGGTGGGAGAGATTCGTGATGCTGAGACGGCACAGATCGCTATACAAGCGGCCCTAACAGGTCATCTGGTATTTACCACCGTACATGCGAACAATGTATTTGATGTGATTGGTCGTTTTGCGCATATGGGGGTTGATCCTTATAGCTTTGTCTCAGCATTAAATGGTATTGCGGCACAAAGATTGGTTCGTCTGTTGTGTTCACATTGTACGGTGGAAGAGCGTCCTGACGATCAAACAATTATTGATTCAGGTATTCAAATAGCAGAAGCCGGGAATTTTAAGTTTCGTGTTGGTAAAGGATGTGGCCAATGTCGTGGCAGTGGTTATCGTGGACGAAATGCGATTGCTGAGATATTGATTTTGAATGATGAAATCCGCGAATTAATTGTGGCACAAGAGCCCATACGCCGCATCAAAGAGGCGGCAAAAAACAATGGCACACATTTCTTACGAGAGGGTGCCCTGGATATGGTTAAAGCAGGACTAACCAGCTTAGAGGAGGCCAATCGTGTCACGATTGTGGCGTGATCAAATCCAGATATTTTTTGCTCCAGGGCGCATTGATTTTGTGCGCTCATCTCGCGGCCTCAAACCGGTTCAGGCACCTAGAGTAACCAAACTATGTGGCAGCCATAATACTAATCCGCCTCCCAATCAACCTATTTGGGAGCAGCCTATGCGGCAACTCGAGCAAATGTTACAAGATGCTGCTGGTGCTGCGTTGACAATTACCCTTTCTAATCATTTTGTGCGTTACGTTACGTTACCGCCGCAGGCAGAAATTACCACACCTGACGAAATCAATGTCTATGCTGCTTTTCGTATGCGAGAGATTTACGCGGAACGGGTGGATGCTTGGGCACTTAGTGTGAGTGCATGGAATCCACTTGAAGGTGCAATTTGTGCTGCAATGTCGCGCGACTTATTAGAGGAGTTTGAAGCTGTAGCTGCCAAGTATAAAGTTAAATTGCAAGGTGTAGAGCCATATTTTGCATCGGTGTATGATCGTTGGTATAAGACATTGCAGAGTAATACTCAATTATGTTTTGTTTTAGTAGAAAGTGGACGTATTTGCATTGCTTTACTAGATAATGGAATTTGGCAAAGTGTTCGTAATCAACATGTTTTGCATGATATCAAGAACGAATTATTTGTTGCGATAGATCAGGAGATCATTTTATCCGGAAATAAAGAAACACCTCAGAAGATTTATTTATTTGCACCAGAGCATCCTGAATTGGTTCTACCTGAAAATTGTGGCTGGCATGTTGTTTCATTGCAGACAGCGCAGATTCCAATATTGCCGCACTATCCATCTGCTATTGACGGTCAGACAGAGACAAACGAATGCGTCGCTTAAGATTAAAATTCCCCAATGGTGGGCAGCAAGTACACAGTATTGAATATTTGTTATTACTGTTTGGAATATTAGTTCTTGCGGGAGTATTTTATCAATTTAAGCAGGTGTCTGAGGAAGCTAATTACTGGACTATACGCGTTGAGCGACTTGAAAAACGGCAACAGCCTAAGGTTACACATCGAACACGTTCATCTTCCCGAAATAGAGAAAGAGATATTAGTCAGGAGATCCAGAAGGAAATAGTAAAAGCCAATGTGATTTTGGGCCAAATCAATTTACCTTGGGAAGCGTTATTTGATGCTATTGAGCATGCATCAAATGAGGATGTGGCATTAATGACATTGCAGCCGAGCGTAGATAGTCAATCATTACGTGTTGGTGGTGAAGCTAGGAACATGTCTGAGTTGCTTGATTTTGTTGAAGCATTAGAGCGAGATATAATTTTTAAGAATGTGCATTTACTCAATTACAAAATAAAATTGGATAATCCGCATCGCCCCATTATTTTTCTTCTTACGGCATCATGGATAGAAGTCTCATGAAAACCGAAGTACTTCAGATACAAATTAGTCAATGGCAACAGCAATTGCGTTGGCAGATTGCACGGCTTGGCGCTGTTGGAAAAATTGGCGTAGGTTTATTTGTAGTTGCTGGTATATTTTTTCTTGCGGCAGTTTTGCCACAAAAGACAGAACTAGAAGCATTGAAAGAACGTGCCAATACGTTGCAGTTAAAGCCGCAACAAGCAGCAAGAGCAGCAGGAGAAGCAGAGACAGTTACAAGTAGAAAAATTGGTGGCGATCAAGCGCTGCAAATCTTTTATGAGTTCTTCCCGCGTATTGATTCGTCGCCTTTTTGGATTCGAGAACTGGTGCGGGTGGCAAAAAAGCAGGGGGTGGAGGTCAATAGCAGTGATTTTCGCTTATCTATTGACAAAAGTGAGCGCTTGGCACGCTATGAGATGATTCTGCCGATTCGGGGCCGTTATCCACAAATACGGGCTTTCATTGCTGATGCACTTGAGGCTGTGCCGGCGATGGCTATAACCGGTATGGCAATGAAACGAGAGAACGTGCAATCGACCCAGTTGGAAGTGCGTCTTGAAATCAGTCTTTATCTGGATGAATAAATAAGATGGATCAAGCTGAAAGAAAACGCAAAATAATCATTGGTAGTGCTTTAGTGGTTACATTGATAGCAGTGGTACTGATTGAGGAAGAATCTGATTTGACTGAGTTTACGCAAACCATACAGCCCATGCAATCAGAAAAGCCATCTTCTAGTAGTTTGGGAACTCGAGAGCATAGTGCAATATATATTGATATTGATCAGCTAGGACAAAGGAATTTTAGTGCTAAAGCGGGGGATATCTTTGGTTCTACATCATGGGCACCCAAGCGGCCACAGATAAGTATGCAACAACAGGCTGTACTTGCACAGCAGCGCGCCCAAGCTAAAGTAGTACCGTCAGTACCTATGCCGCCACCGCTACAATTTAAGTACCTTGGTAAGGCGGTTGAAGGAAATAAAACCTGGGTTTTTCTTGCGCATAACGATGAGAACTATGTGACCAGAATTGGCCAAAATATTGATGACTTGTATCGATTGGATACAATCAATGATGAAGTCATTATATTGACCTATTTACCGTTGGACGCCAAGCAGGAACTTGCGATTAAAAATGAAGCAGGGAATTTTTGATGAGAATTGATAGATGGATTATTTTTGCTTTGTTACTGGTCTTAGTCAGTGGGTGTGCGATTAATAATAGAACCTTCGCAACTAAGAATAAAGCATTTATAGAAGGGCAGGAATTGATTCTAAATGGTGAATTAGAGTATGGGTTGCAGAAATTAGAGCAAGCTGCGCAAGAAGAGCCTGGAAATAAAGAGATTAAGGCCGTACTTATGCGTCAGCGCGAAGCAATACCTAGTCAATTAGCTATTCATGCAGATAATATTCGTTTTTCGGGTGATTTAGAAACTGCCGAACAAATATATAACCACATATTAGAGTTATTTCCACGTTATGAGAGAGCGAAAGCCGGATTAGAGGCAATAGAGCTAGAGCATCATCATGTTGCTTCAATAGAGTATGCCGAAGAATTAATGGCGCTTAATGATATCACTGGCGCTGAAAAGGTTATTAGAGATGTTTTGCAGGAAAACCCGGAACAATCTCATGCGCGCCAACTCATCAAGCAGATAAGTACACTGATTGCTCGTACTGAGGCCACCGGATTAACACTTGAAACAGCATTTAAAAAACCTTTTACGATAGAATTTCGCGACACTGATTTGAAGACTGTTTTTGAATTGATGGCTAAAACAGCGGGCATCAATTTCGTGTTTGATAAGGATGTACGGCAGGAAAGCAAGGTTTCCATCTTTGTGCGAGACAACAGCGTTGAAGATATTCTAAATCTGATCTTGATGACCAACCAATTAGCGTACACCGTATTAAATAAAAACTCATTAATGATCTATCCAAAAACGCCAGCTAAACAAAAGGAATATCAAGAGTTGGCTGTCCGTAGTTTTCATATTGCACATACCGATGTGAAACAAATGGTGGCCATGGTCAGAGGCCTGGTTAAAGCCAAGGACATTTATGTTAACGAGCAATTGAATCTTTTTATCATGCGCGATACGTTGGAAGCCATTCGTGTGGTGGAAAGACTCGTGGCTTTGAATGATTTGCCAGAGCCGGAAGTAATGCTGGAAGTTGTGATCATGACCATTGCGCGCGATAATAATTTTTTATTGGGTCCAAAACTACCACAAAGTGCTACATTTAGTGCCGTTCCTGGTCTTGGCAATGTTGCGGTAGCTGCTAGCCAGATTAGCCAGGAAGGGTTTCCAGGC
>JAOULU010000330.1 GCA_029881855.1 Nitrosomonas sp.
TATCTACGACAAAGAAAAACTTATATTTGCAAGTTATTCCGTAAATAATCGTGCATTCCCAACAACTTTGGTTTCTATGGAAGAAACCCTTATTAAAGACACCCAGTCTTTTACGTTTATACACCCTATTGTTTCTCAGAATGAATTACTAGGCGGCCTCTATCTGGAGGTCAGCCTGGATCCTCTGTATCAACAGCTATTATGGCAATTACTTTTTACTATTTTAGCAGCAGGCATCTCCCTACTTGCCGCTTATTACCTCGTACAGCGCCTTAACAAATCTGTATTGAACCCACTCACTAATCTTTCAGAAGTTATGGCACAAGTATCTACTGAATCTGGATATTTAACCCGCGCCGAATCCAGCAGCATCATCGAGCTGAACGCGCTCGCTAATGGGTTCAATAAAATGTTAGAGGGCATCCGAGAACGCGATACACAACTAGCCAATAACTTGGATCAACTTGAGGAAGAAGTAGAAAAACGTACACATGATCTAGAGCAAAAAACTAATGAGGCCTACAAATTGGCCGAAAAAGCCCAAGCAGCGAGCAGAGCTAAAAGCGAATTTCTAGCCACTATGAGCCATGAAATACGCACTCCCATGAATGGTGTGCTGGGTATGACTGAACTATTATTAAGTACCGACCTGGGTAGGCGGCAAAAACGATTGGCCGACATTGCTTATCGTTCTGCAGAATCCCTACTCGGAATTATTAATAACATTTTGGATTTCTCCAAAATAGAATCAGGGAAATTTCAACTTATTGATAACGACTTTGATCTGCGCGATTTACTAGAAGGCACCATTGAGATAATGGCAACCCAGGCACAACATAAAAACCTGGAATTAGCATTGAATCTACCGAATAATCTGCATGGTATTGTTCGAGGCGATGGAGAACGTCTACGGCAAGTATTAGTTAATCTATTAGGTAACGCAATCAAGTTTACTAACCATGGTGAGGTGCAATTAAAAGTCAGTTGGCTTAACCAAAATGAATCCGATAGCCCTATGCATTTGTTGTTTGAAGTCAACGACACGGGCCCCGGTATTGAACCTGAACAACAAGCCATTATTTTTGAATCCTTTACCCAGGCCGATGGTTCCACAACCCGTCGCCATGGAGGAACTGGATTGGGACTAAGCATTTCCAAACAAATCGTGAAAATGATGGGGGGCGATCTCCAATTGACCAGTACGCTTAATAAAGGCTCCTGTTTCTATTTTAGCCTTTATCTAGAGTACAGCACACAATTGATTTTCGAGAAGTCTAATATTGAAGCCTTACAAGGAATTAATGTACTGGTAGTGGATGATAATGCAACTAACCGTGAGATATTAGCCGAGCAACTCGGCCACTGGGGTGTGAATTGTTATTGTGCGGCAGATGGCACACAGGCTCTGAACCATTTACTAGACGAAAAAAGGAACAACAAAACTTATCACATGGCACTACTGGATTGGCATATGCCAGAGATGGATGGCATATCGCTGGCCAAAGCAATCCATGACGAGCCACTGCTACAACCATTGCCGCTAGTATTACTGAGCTCAGACAATGCAATTTTTGATTATGACCAAGGTACGCAATATGGCATTAATCATTTCTTGCATAAGCCCATCACCCAACAAAAACTACTACATTGTCTATTGGAGATTATGGGCTTGTTGAACAGTTCATCGAGAAACCTAGAAGAACCTGCACTTGGTGAAACTGTTTCACTGAACGCAAAAATTCTACTCGCTGAAGACAATCTGATTAACCAAGAAGTTGGCATAGGCATACTGAGTGCCATTGGCTGTCAGGTCGAAGTAGTCAATAATGGGCTAGAAGCCATCGATGCTGCAATTAATAAGGATTACGATTTAATCTTAATGGATTGCCACATGCCAGAATTAGATGGCTTCCAAGCCACAACCAAAATACGCGAACACGAAAAAACTGCGGACACACAAAATCATATACCGATTATTGCATTAACTGCTGATATACAGAAAGGGATTGTTGAAACGTGTTTAGATGCAGGCATGGATGACTATCTCAGCAAACCTTTTAACAAAAAACAATTGCAAGACCTACTCGTTAAATGGTTGCCAATTCAACTTAAAAAACCAGAGAGACGTGCACAAATAAAAACCGACTCGAGTACGCTCAATAATTTAAGAGAACTTACTACAGATACTGGTGAAAATCTAC
>JAOULU010000052.1 GCA_029881855.1 Nitrosomonas sp.
TTTGATTTTAAAGGAGCCACTGAATAGAACAAATCCATCAACATGGACTTACCGCGCCCCACGCCACCATAAAGATAAATGCTTTTGGGAAACTTTTTGTCTTTGTTTGTGTGTTTGAAGAGACGGGAAAGCCAGCTGTTTTTTTTGGGGGTAGCATTGTTCCTGATTTTTATTTCAGGATACTGTGTTAATTCACAATATAAGCGTTCCAATTCAATAATTGCGCTTGCCTGATCAGGGTCAGGTTTTAATTCGCCCTCTTGCATGAGCATCTGATATTCTGATTGTGGACTTTTATTATGAGTCATCATAGGTTGGATCGTTAAAATACAATTAGAAGCTGGGCAATGAGTGTGACTTGATTAATAAGTTACAGGCTATCCGTTTCAAAGATTGTTATGGGTATTTGACGCTGTCGTAGCAACCAAATAAGCGGGATTTGCGGGTCAGGGTATTTGTTTAAACGATCCAGTAATTGCCGTTTGGTTTTGCCGATTACTACCAGTGTAATATGCTGACTATTGGCCAGAGCGGTTAATGAGAGGCTTATGCGTGGTGAGGGTGCTGTGGGCTGGTCTACGGCAATACAGTGTTGCGTCGTTGCTTGATCAGCGGGTGTCATGCCGGGAAATAGCGACGCAATATGACCATCTTCGCCCAAGCCCAATATAGTAAGGGTGAAGGGTTGCGGTATGTTATCCAGACGTTGGTGAATTTCATGAACGGCTTCAAAAGGCGTTGTATGGTGGGTTTTGAGTCCAGAAAAATTCGCGCTCTCAGGTAGGTGACTCAACAAATGGTTTGTCACCAGGTTTTGGTTGGATTCATTGCTGTTGGTATCAAC
This sequence comes from Nitrosomonas sp., assembly GCA_029881855.1. Taxonomy (GTDB): domain Bacteria; phylum Pseudomonadota; class Gammaproteobacteria; order Burkholderiales; family Nitrosomonadaceae; genus Nitrosomonas. The sequence goes on from JAOULU010000052.1 coordinate 845, forward strand.
CCAACGCTCATCACTCAGGGTGATGGTAACTCTTTCCCAGGGTAGTACGCAATTTGCGAGTGCGGGCAGGAAGTAGCGGGGTGTATTGCCACCAGGAACAACCAAAGTAGCTTTTTGATTTTTGCTTAAGGCGTCCTGTAAAGTGGCTTCTGCAAAGTCAGCAAATTCTTTAGCAAGCTGATCAATATTCGCAGAGTAATTTCTTTGTATTAATTCACTAACGGACATAAATCGGAAACAACCTTTACATGGTCAGGAAAAGGGTTAGGATCGCCAGGGTAGACGCGGCCTAAGAAGGCAAGGCCGTTGACATGTGCGCTTTCATAGTCAACCAGCGCATCACCAATCATTAATGTTGACCCAGGATTAAGATGATGTGCAGATAAAATTTCTGCGACCAGCGTTTGTTTGGGTGTAGGAGAGCCACGGACTTCTTTGAAGTAAGGCGCTAAGCCACGTTTTTCAACAATAACTTTGAGTTCTATTTCAGGTGTTCCTGAGGCAACAAATAATGGGATTCTTGTCGCTTGCTGGTGGATGAGTTCATTTGCACCAGGTACCGCATCGGCAGCAATAACGGCTTCCACGACCAATTCTGAAAAGCGTCGGTCCAGCTCTTTTTCTTCGTCTGGTGTTAGGGGAGGGTGTTCTAAGAAATGTTGTTGATAATAATGAAATTTACGGTAACGTGACATGCCGCCATTTTGATTATGGTGCTGTACGACAGCGGCAACGACTGTATCACCATAGGGGCGATAGAGATCGGCAAAGGCTTGTGTTTTGATTTTTCCTGATTCGGCAACGACGCCATCAAAGTCAAAAATGATTGCCTGAAAGTCTTTTATTTTTGTAGGGTTAGTCATCTGATGCAACCATCAACTGCGGTTTTTAAGTTAAGCCTTGTTGTCTGATGTTGAAGGGGTTGCGCTATCATTCTCATCAGCATGTTCCAAGTTTTTATGGATATCTCTGAGACAATCAAGCAGTCCTTGTCCAAGGTCAACATGCTCGTTGAGCACCAATTTGCGGCCAATACGTGGTTGGAAGGCATAAGGCGTCATTTCGTAATGATGTACGACATTGGCTTCATCAAAATTGAGTTGTACTGACCACGGCATAATCTCTGAAATCATGGTCATGACATCTTTGATGCGTAATCTTTCTTGCCCGGTCAGAATGAGATGCCGATTGGCGTATTCGGGTGCAAGGATTTGTACACTCATACGTGCAGCATCTTCCACATGAATATATTCACGCATGGCTTCACCACTGCCTTTGTAGGTAATGGAGTGTTGTTCAACCGCTTCATGCAACATACGATAGATGCCATTACGTTTGTCACTGCGTCTGCCATATAGTGAGCCATATCGTAAGATGTTGTATTCTAGGCCATAGCGGTCATGATAGGTTTCAGTAAAGCGCTCGGAAGCCTGTTTACTGGCACGGTAAAAAGATCCGGATTCTGAATAAACATACACACTACTGGCAAAAACAAAGCGCTGCACATTGGCGAGACGTGCGGCTTCTAAGACATGTGTATTGCCTAAAACATTGATTGTGGCGGTGGCAACCGGTTTATTGTGCGCTTCGTCAATATCCGCAATGGCCGCAAAATTGTAAATAATATCAGCACCTTTGGCGGCTGCTATGACTTGATCAAGATCCATGATGTCGCCAACGATCATTTCTTGACCTTCTTTTATAAAGGGTGATGGGCTGCGATCAAATAATTTCACTCGATAGCCCACATTAGATAAGGCATCTGCAACATGGCTACCAAGAAAACCACTGGCCCCAAATACTAGAACCGTTTTGGTTGATATAGCGTTATCCGTCAGTTATCAGTCCTGTTTGATTAACCCTTGTAATAGATTTTCCGCTGCTTCGATTTCCATATTTTGACGTGCTTCTTTTGCTAAAGATCCGACATGTGACGATAAGACAATGTTGTCACATTCAAGTAATGGCCCATGATATGGCTCTTGTTCAAAAGCATCCAGCGCAGCAGCACTGAGTTTGTTAGTATTTAATGCGTCTTTCAATGCTTGTTCGTCAATCAGTCCACCGCGTGCGGCATTGATGACAATAGCGCCTGTTTTCATGTTTGTAAATGCCTGGGCGTCCAGTAGATGGTGTAGATCAGGGCCATAGGGTATATGTAGACTGATAATATCTGCTGTTGCTAATAATTGCTCCAGTGTCATTAATGTAACACCTGTTGGTGCTTGATCCACATAAGGGTCATGTGCGATGACGTTGGCTTCAAATGCGTGGCATAGGCTTGCAACACGTCGTCCAATATGCCCTAAGCCGATGATACCAACTGTTTGGGCGGCTAGTAAATGGCCTTGTGTGCGTGGCCATTCCCCTTTACGTACTGATCGGTCTGTTTGACAGACTTTTCTCAGTGCAGCCAACATAAGTCCCATAGTGAGTTCTGCAACAGCTTGTGCAGGGGCTTCTGGTGTATTTAAAACGGCGATACCTTGTTGTTTTGCAGCAACCAGATCTACACTATCCATGCCAGTGCCGCAACGGGAAATTACTTTTAAGCTTTTAGCGGATTGTAGAACGCGTTCAGTGAGGGGTTCAACACCCGCAATCATGCCGACAATTTCGTCGTCGAGGAGCACTATGGCTTCGTCCTCAGTCAATCGGCGTTTATGAGGGTTGCTGACAACTTGTATGCCTTTCTGGAGCAGGTGTTGAATATGAGGATTATTGTCGATATCAAATGAAGAGGTAGTGATAACAAGTTTTTTCATTATGTTTAGAGTGCTGAGCGAATGGTTTTAAGGTGATTGCGACAAATTGAATCAAGAATACGAATATCCAAGCCATAACCCAAAAAGTTAAACCCAGCTTTAATACGTTGTTGCAGTGCTTCTGGGTCAGGCTCAATAACATGGATGCCACCGGGTTTATTGGCGCGTTGTCCGGCTTCTAATACTTTTGCAATGGCGGCTTGAACGTCTGGGTGATCCAGTTCGCCAGGGCGGCCCATGGAGCCAGATAAGTCATAAGGGCCAATGATATAAGCATCAATACCAGGGACAGCCAAGATTGAGTCAATGGCATTGACGGCATCGACATGTTCAATCATGGCAACGATAACCGCATTGCTCTCTAACCATTGTTGATAGGCGGGGAAGCTGGCGCCATACCCCTGTGCGCGTGCGAGACCCACACCGCGTTGTCCGCGTGGCGGATAATAAACCCCATCAACAGCAGCCTTAGCATCCGCTGCAGATTTGATCATTGGCACCATAACACCCGTTGCACCCGCATCCATAACACGTTTAATTTGGTCAGGATGATTTGATGTCAGGCGCACGATTGCAGGGCATTGTTTGCCATCTAGCACTTGAATAATGGTTTGAATTTCATTAAGTTCGAGTACGCTGTGCTCCATGTCAAGAACAAGCCAGTCGAACCCGGCAGAAGCCATAATTTCAGCAATTGATGTATGACCCAGCGTAACCCATGAGCCGATGGTGAGTTCAGACTGAGCGAGCTTTGTTTTTAATTGCATGAGTGCTCCCTTAATATGAGGCAAGAAGAGGGTCTGTTTCCATCAGTTTTGCAACACGTGCTAAATCTTCTTTGGTATCAACAGCCTGAGTATTGAATGTTGTATTCACCATTTTAACGCCCAGGCCGTGCTCTAATAGGCGGAGCATATCAACGGATTCTAGTTCTTCCAATGGTGTTGGTGCCAGGTTTGTGTATTGAAACAGCGCGGCACGTCTAAACGGAATAATGCACACTTGTTTGTAGGCGGTGGTGTGTGCAAAGCCTGTCTTGGCAATAGTAGGTATGGGCTGGCGTGACATAAAGATGGCATTGTTGTTTTGATCCATCACGACCTTAATGGTATTGACATCATAATAGTCCGCTTCATGATCAATTTTACGTACCAGATTTACACAATTTAGTTTTGGGTCATCTCTAAAAGGCGCAACCGCGCTATCAATCATATCCGGGTGTGTCATGGGCTCGTCACCTTGTACCATGACAATCAGATCTGCTTCTAAATGAGTGATAGCTTCGGCAACACGATCACTGGCGCGTTCATGGGTGTCGGCAGTCATGATAACGGATGCGCCAAAACCTTCTGCAACCTGGCGTATTTCTTCGTCGCAGGTTGCAATATAGGTGGCGTCCAGTGATTTGCTCATGGCGACACGTTTGTAGATATGTTCAATCATGGGGCGGCCTAGTAAATTTGCGATGGGTTTACCAGGGAAGCGAGATGAACCCATGCGTGCGGGTATGACTGCGATTGTTTTCATGTGTAATGAGTAATATGAGTGTTTTTGAAACCAGAAGACGTTATTTTTGAGCTAAAAATAACTTTATCTTACCTTAAACATTTTAGTTAAGAGTTGTATTGCAATAACAATAATAGCTTTTTGTGTATTTAGATACACAGGTAAGACTGACTGCTGGTAAACGAATGGCTACCTGTGTAGAATTGCCGCGCACGTTCTCTAGTCTAATTAGCAATTTGTCCGCCTTGGAAAAGATTAAAAAATGTCTCCAATCTATAGTGCAATTATAACCATATCACAGGTATGAAAGCCCTATTCTTTCTCCGTCATTATAATGATATTGATCATGTGACACCGGTAATTTATAAGTGGGTAGAATCCGGGCATCAGTGTGATGTGGTTTTAATTGGTTCGGCAAAATTTCGTCACGATTATCGTATTCTTTACCTAGAAACACTTGAAAGTGTTCGTGTTTCCCATATTCGTGAGCTGTTTTCCCAGATGGGGTATATTAAATGGCGCTTACAAATGTTCTTATTGACCGGCAATGTGCGGCGCATAAAGATTCTTGGTACATTGGTAAGTATGTTGGCTGAAGTATTTCATGCAAAGCGGCGTGAACCATTGTGGCGTCATACAGCTAACCAATTATTGAGTAGAAGTTTTGAAGAAAGTGGCGATGGGATAATTGCTTTTGACTGGGTTGAAAGAAATTCAGTCATTTGTGTTGAATGGGTCGAAGTTGTTATTGAGATGGCTCATAATAGAGGCCTGGGTGCGTTATCATTACCGCATGGTGATAGCCCACATGCTAACCAATTAATACGCCGTGGCGAACAAAGTGTTGGACCTGATGCTACATTTTCTACTGCTGGAATGTTTGACAAGGTTGTTGTGCCTAATGAACTATGCGCAACACGTTTTCGGCCATTTTTGGATGAGAAAGCAATTGCTGTACTAGGTTCCCCACGATTTTGTGAAGAATGGCTAGTGAAATTGGCTGAGATATTACCACCTTCACCATTAACGCGTTCTGATAGTCAGCTTAAAATAGTTGTCTTTTTAAGAAAGGCGAACTTTACGACATTCTGGGAAGAGCTCAATGAGGTTATACAAATGATCGCAGCTTTCCCAGGCGTAGAGATGATTATAAAGCCCCATACACGTAGTGGCTGGAAGCAATCATTGACTAAAGACAGTTCAATTAAGAAGCTATCTAATGTAAGTATTGCTGGAGATGATGCGCATTCGGCGCATTTGATGCATTGGTCTGATGTTATTATCGATCTGGCGACATCGGTTGTTTTTGAAGCAGTTCGGATAAACAAGCCCGTGTTAGCAGCAGATTATCTAATTGCTGGTCGTTCAACTATTGCAGATTATATGCCCGAATCAGAATTAAAGTGCCGAGATGACGTCTACGAAAAAATACAGAATTTTCTGTCTAATGGTTGTGATTCCTTTTATGTAGAGGCACATCGTCAACGTTTCTTGAGGGAAATGTTGGATGGGCCAGATAAAAATGTTTTATCCCGGTATGTAGGTTTGTTAGAGAGAAGTGGGTGATTGCTCTTTAATAGTAGTGCATAGGTTTAATCACGATTAACTTGCGGAGGGTAGACAATGTTTTTAAAAGACATCTTGAATAATCTCGTCGTAGCAGCCTATAAAATAAAAGGTGGCTATACCAAAATTAAGGTACGTGGTCAATCAATACTAATTTCAGTTGAACATTGGCGAACTTTCAAACGTGCACAAACTTATGCTATTAAAGAACCTGAAACACTGGATTGGATTGATAATTTTAAACCCAACACTTGCTATTTTGATGTTGGTGCAAATATTGGTCAATATTCCCTGTATCCCGCAGAAAAGTTTGGAGAAAGCGTGAAAATATATGCTTTTGAACCACAGAGTAATAATTATTATGCGCTCAATAAAAATATTTTTTTAAATAAGCTGAGGAAAAATATTGTTTCTTACTGTGTGGCTGTATCAGGCACTAGTGAATTCTCGGAGTTGTATGTGCCGAAATTTATTCCCGGCGGAAATAGATCCCAATTTGGCAAGGAAGACATTGAAAATATGAAGATATCTGCTTCACATACGCAAGGTATGTTTGGTGTGACGTTGGATGACTTGTGTGAGAAATGGGGGCTTCCATATCCTAACTATATTAAAATCGATGTTGATGGGATAGAGATTCCTATCCTAAAAGGTGCGAAAAATGTGTTATCACGCTTAGACTTAAAATCGGTTATTGTTGAGCTAGGTACGCAGCAGGAACAGAATGAGGCGGTCTCCTTGATGGAGCAAGCAGGCCTAAAATTGAAACATAAGACCACAAAGAATTGGGGTGAAACATGTTTTGTATTTGAAAGAGCATGATTTTTAATATGAGCAAACTTCTGGTGTTATGAAAGCACTTTTTTTTCTGCGTCATTATAACGATATAGATCATATGACTCCGGTCATTTTTAAGTGGGCTGATTCTGGTCATAGTAGTGACGTTGTGTTACTTGGGAAAAAGCAATTTTCCCGAGATTATCGTATTGAATTTCTTAGAGGACTCAATGGGGTGCGGGTTGTTTCAATTCGTGAACTATTGTCCACTGTGGAATTTGTATTGTGGCGGTTACAAATGCTGATGTTGGTTCGTAGCACTCATAACTCTATCTTTGGACCATTAGTTAGACGCTTTAATCGATTATATGATTTCAAAAAACGTGAACTGATTTGGCGGCGAATCGCCCAATCTTTATTGGGTTATAGTTTTAAAGATGAAGTGGGTGGGGTTGTTGCTTTTGATTGGATGGAAAAAAACTCATTTATAAGCATAGAGTGGGTAGAGACGGTAGTCTCTATGGCGCGTGATATGGGTCTTAGGACAGTATCTCTGCCGCATGGTGATAGCCCTCATGCCAGTCAATTGATACGCCGTGGGGAGAGGGTATTAAAGCCAGACACTTCTTTTGCTGCAGCTGGTGTGTTTGATAAAGTGGTAGTACCAAATGAACTTTGTTCCCTGCGTTTTCGTTCATTATTTGATGATCACAAGATAGCTGTGTTGGGTTCGCCTCGATATTGTGATGAGTGGTTAACAAAGCTCGCTACGATAATGCCACCTTCTCCGTTAACCCAATCAGATAGTCGGCTTAAAGTACTTATCTTTTTAAGAAAAGCGAATTTTACGACTTTTTGGGAAGAAGTTGGCGAGGTTGTTCAGTTAATAGCTGCCTTTCCGGAAGTGGAGCTGATTATAAAACCTCATACACGTGGTGGCTGGAAACAATCTTTAACGAATGATGCCAAATTAAGGCAATTACCCAATGTGACAGTGGCGGGTGATTCAGTTCATTCGACTCATTTGATGGATTGGGCGGATGTGATTATTGACCTAGCGACTTCCGTGGTTTTTGAAGCAGTTAAAGCAAAGAAACCTGTTCTGGCTGCAGATTATTTGCATGCCAGTCGTTCTGCAGTCGCTGTTTTTATGCCAGAAACTGAGTTACGATGTCGAGATGACGTTTATGAAAAGATCGCAGGGTTTCTTTCCAGTGGTTGTGATGCTTTCTACATCGAGAAACATCGCAAGCGTTTCTTAAAAGAAATGCTAGATGTTGGTGGTGTCGATGTGTTGTCTCGCTATGTGACGTTGCTTGAAGAACGGGTGTAGAAAATTTGTTTTAGGGTATTGTTGTCTAATGAGTGATT
>JAOULU010000331.1 GCA_029881855.1 Nitrosomonas sp.
AGCCGCAATTGCTTTCGTCCCTACGATTAATACATTATAAGTTGCAGAAAGTTACTTCAAAATCGATGTCTTCTTCATATACCTTGTTTTTTCTGCCTATCTGCGAAGGTATAAAGCGAATATTTAGTGCGTATTTATTTGCGCTAATTTCTGGAACACAGGGCAAATCATTATTTACCTTGAGTCTTAGCAAATGCGCCAAATAATCTGGGCCCGTTTGTTGAAACAGGCCTTGATTAGCCACAAAATGAGATGTTTTTCCACTTTTTCTTAATAAATAAAGCACGATATCAAGCGCGTTACGAATAGGCTGAAGTGGGGTCAACCATTCATTAATATCACTGCGCCGTATTTCGGGATCCAAATTTAGCCAATGATAATAAGAAGGCAAATCAAACTCACAGACCCCCCCAGGTATCCCTACACGTTGTTTTATGGTCATTAACCATTCATTGTCACGCAAATGTTCGCCAACTTTACCGGATATACCCAACATTTCTCGAAAAGTAATTTGTATATTATTTAGAATATTATCTAACACATCCACTGAAACATCAGGGTTCCTGCGCAACATCTCTAGAACTTGTTTCTGTCGTTCTAATTCTTGCAATAAATCAGATTTAATATCAGCGCGGCTTGTGATTTCAAGAAAATCAAATAGAGAAATGAGAAAAGAATGGTGCTCAACAGGCGAATCTTTCGTAGAAAAAAACTCTATTTTATTAAATAGGTCTTCAAGTCGTAATAGCGTACGAATACGTTCATTAAGTGGATGTTCATAACAAATCACGATAGAAATAACCCATGAGGAGCATTTAATACCCGAATATTGCACTATGTGACAACTTTTCACAAATGAAAATTATCTTTCTAGTCAGATATTTCTATTCAAGTAATCGTAAAAATACCATGTATTTTTTATAAAATCATGGTTTGAGAGTATTTCAGGTATTTATTGTGGAGAGTAACCACTTGCTCTTTTAAATTCTCGATATCCAAATTATTTGTGATAACGTCATCTGCTTGTTTTAAACGTATCTGGCGTGAAACCTGTGTCGCCATAATTGCTCTAACTTGTCTATCGCTTAGTTTACTACGTGCAACAGTTCGCTCGATTTGTTTTTGTTCATCACAATCAACAACCAGAATACGTTGCATCATGGCATGATAATCCTTTGTCTCAAAAAGCAAAGGTACGACAACTATGCTATAAGATGATTGTGCAGCAGCGACTCGACTTACCGTTTCCTTGAGTATAAGGGGATGTAGAATCTTCTCAAGCTTTAATCGAAAACTACTATCTGAGAAAACCAAACTCCTCATCTTTCCCCTATCTAGCGCACCATCTACAGAAATAAAGGCATCACCAAAAGTCTTTTGTATAACAGCTATCGCTGCACCTTGCGGTTGCGTCAGATTTCTTGCAATTTCATCGGTGTCGATGACATCAATTTCTAAATCAGAAAAAAAACGACTAACAACTGATTTCCCGCTACCAATGCCTCCCGTTAGTCCAACAACAAAGGTCATTGATTAGAATAATCCAAAATAAGCATGATTTATTTCTTGCCCCCAGAATAATGCAATAAGTGCGCCACCAACCAAATAGGGGCCAAATGGAATAGGAATATCTTTCTTTAGCTTAGCGGCAATCATTAGCCCTACACCAACCACTGTCCCCACAAGCGAGGAGAATAATATGACCAGCGGCAGTATGCTCCACCCAAGCCACGCACCGATAGCAGCTAGCAATTTAAAGTCACCATAACCCATGCCTTCTCTACCCGTGATCAGTTTAAACCCCCAATAAACCAACCATAGACACAAATAACCAGCAACAGCCCCAATAACCGCCGCATCAATCGTTGTAAAACCACCGCTAATATTAACTAATAGCCCCAACCAAACCAATGGCAACGTTATATCATCAGGAAGCAATTGTGTATCAATATCTATTACGGCTAGTGCAATTAATGCCCAAACAAAAACTAATGCAGCGAACGCTATAAAACCATAGCCAAAATGCCAAGCCACAAAACCACTCAAAAGGCCCGTAATTATTTCTACAATAGGATAGCGTATTGAAATATGACGACGACACTTGGAACAACATCCCCTTAAAACAACGTAACTGATAACAGGAATGTTTTCCAATATTGATATTTTATGCCCGCAATATGGGCATACTG
>JAOULU010000058.1 GCA_029881855.1 Nitrosomonas sp.
TCATCAACAATTAGGATTTCTGGGCGATAGGTGGTAGCAACTGCAAAGGCCACGCGCATCTGCATACCACTGGAGTAGGTGCGCACCGGCTCATCAAAATATTCCCCAACCTCGGCAAAGGTTTCGATATCTGGCATAGCTTGTTGGACTTGTTCAGCATTAAAACCCATCAGGCCCGCAGCATGAATTACATTTTGCCTTCCGGTCAATTCGGGATTGAAGCCCATACCCAACTCAAGTATGGCGGCAATGCGACCATTGACCTGTATCTGTCCCTCGGTGGGCTGTAGCGTGCCAGTGATCATCTTCAGCAGGGTACTTTTGCCCGCGCCATTCTGTCCGATGATGCCAATAGCTTCACCCGAATGAATATCAAAACTAATATGGCGTATCACCCAATGCTCTGCGCTTGGTTTTACAGGCATGCCAAACCAACGAGCAAAGCGATACAGTTCTGATTTGTAGCTAACGAAAGCCTTGCCAACATTCTTAATACTAAGCAGACTCATAACACATCCACCATCTCACCACTGGCACGGCGAAACATAAATAGACTCAACAACATCAAGGCAACAGCTATCATTAAAATTAAAGCTACACCCCAAAGCTGCGGAGTTTCATTATAAACAAGCACTTGCTGATACGCGTTAGTGATGTGATATATAGGATTCAGATTTAATAAATAACGATAGCTCTCTGGGATGATGTTTGCTGGATAAACAATAGGTGTGAACCAGAATAACATTTGTAAAATAATCGGAACCACTTGCCCAATATCGCGGACAAAGACATTCATTACACCAAGAATCAGGCCGACACTAAGGCCTAGCATCACGGTAATGAGTGTAAGCGGCATCAACCAAATCATTGCGGCACTAAACTGATGCCCAAGTAAGGCAAAAATTCCCAGCATAGCAATAAATAATAAGAGATTATTCAGTGTACAAGAACCAACGACAATGGTTGGAAGGGTGGTTCGAGGAAAGTTCATTTTTTTCATTAAGTTACCTTGCTCTATGAAAAGATTAAGGCAACGACTGATAATGTCATTAAACAATGTCCACGCGAGCAGCCCCGCCATCAAATAGATGGCATAGGCATATTTATTATCTATCCCTGGCAGCTTGGCCGCTAGTACATTGGAGAGGATCAGCGCATATATTGCGACCTGGGCTAGCGGGTTAATTAACATCCACAGGAAGCCCAGCTTGCTGCGAGCAAAGCGGCTAGTGAGTTCATTACGGATGGAGCTTAAAACAAAGTGGCGATAGTGCCACAGACTGCGAAACATGTTGCCTATCATATGCTCACTTTATTCTTAACTCAATTTCGGTTATGTGTTTTTGTGTTCTTTCACTTCCACTAACTGACAATTGCCGTTTCACATGGAGCTCGTCCATAGATATCTTGGAACCGAACAATGTCATCTTCACCGAGGTAGCTGCCTGTTTGTACTTCAATAATCACTAGGAGATCCGTGCCAATGTTCTCAAGCCGATGTTTGTGTTTTGCAGGTATAAACGTTGACTCGTTAGCGCTGAGTATTAATTCTTCAATATCATTGAGTACTTTTGCTGTACCGTTTATAACGACCCAATGTTCGCTGCGGTAATGATGTAGTTGTAGGCTGATGCTGGCACCGGGCTTGACCTCAATACGTTTAATTTTGAAGTATTTCTCTTCTTCTAAAATGGTGTAGGCACCCCACGGACGATGTACTGTGCGATGTAGCTTGTGCGCTTCGTGGTCGTTCATCTTAAGCTGGGCATAGACTTGCTTGACCTCTTGGGCGCACTTTTTATTAGCCACCAATAAGGCATCTGGCGTATCAATGATAACTAGATTATCAATGCCAACAGCACCTACAACTCGGTTTTCACTTTTAATGGTGCAATTTCTGCTATTTTGTATCAGAACATCACCTACGATACGATTGTTGTTGCTATCTGGTGCTGTGAGATCACCCAATGCACGCCAGCAACCGATATCGTTCCAACCAATATCACAGGCTACTACTGCGGCATTGGAGGTTTTTTCCATTACCGCATAATCAATAGAGTCATCGGGGATTTTTGCAAAGTTTTCCGGGATAAACTCTATTTGCATAAAGCTGTTACCTGATGATTTTCTAGCCTGTTGCATGCAATATTTGGTGGTTTTCAGTATTTTTGGGCAGTGTTCTGCCATCTCTTTTAACATGGTTTCGACTGAGAAACAGAATATACCTGAGTTCCAGAGAAAATTTCCAGAGTTTAAGTAGTCTTGGGCTTTGTCTAAAGAGGGCTTTTCAACAAAACGAATAACTTCGTGACCATTAGACTCAATATAGCCATAACCCGTTTCTGGTGCTGTTGGTTGGATACCAAAAGTTACTAACTTACCATCTTTAGCCAATTCGCAAGCTTTAGTAACGGCATTTATAAAGGCTTGTTGGTCGGATATTAAGTGATCCGCAGCCAAAACGAGTAAAATCGCTTCGCCGCCGTGAGTCTCTGCAACCTGTAGACAGGCCGCTGCAATGGCTGGCGCTGTATTTCGACCAAAAGGCTCAAGGATAAAGCTAGTATCGACGGGATTCTCGAGCTGTTGATTGATCTCTGAGTATTCATCTTCAATTTTGAAAAAGAATTCACGATTGGTTACCGTCATAATATCACTGACGTTAGGTAGTAATGCTCCGCGCAAGAACGCTTTTTGCAAAAGACTGTTTCCATCGGCTAGGCGGATAAAAGGTTTGGGGTGCTGTTCTCTGGACACAGGCCAAAGTCGTGAGCCTGCGCCACCACAAAGAATTGTTGGGATAAGAATTAAGTCCTGTGTAGTCATTACAAGGCGATTCCTCTAGTCCTATTAAAAAGCCCTATACTCTATTTCATAGTTATAGTATAACCCCTCTGAATATATTTTGTGGGTCGGATGTAAGGATTTCATCTCTCACTATATAAATGCAGCGAGGAAAATCCCATTTTATTGTGGCTTATCAGCAACACATCATTAAATGTGCCTAGTGGCCCATAGGACATTATGGGTTGATCGTAAATTTTTAATACTTCTTGTGGGTTAGTTTTATCTAAGTCAACATATGCTGGGTAGCTCTTTCCATTAATATTGCGTGCTGAGAAATAAACGCGAATTCTATTATCTAAAACTATAGCAACAGGACCTTGCATGTGATTTGTAGACCGTGATGTTGCTGTTTCAAGGTTTACAATCCTTCCAAGTTTCTTCCATGACATTATTGCTTCATCCCGTAATGTGTACAGTTGGCTATTTCAAGCTTGGACAATTTTAATTATAGTTTCCATTTTTTACACAAATAGCTCAGCTTTTTGTAAATCAACGCCTTGCATATCTTTTGCTGATAGTAAGGGCTGAGCATGTAGATTCCAATTTATTGCTAGTGTTGGATCATCCCAGCGTATGCAGCGCTCATGTTCAGAGTACCAGTAGTCGGTGGTTTTGTATAAAAATTCTGCGCTTTCGGTTAGGACAACAAAGCCATGCGCGAATCCTTCGGGTATCCAGAGCATAAGCTTATTTTCAGCGGAAAGTTCTAGTGTAATGTGCCGCCCAAAAGTTGGTGAACTTTTGCGAAGATCCACTGCAACATCTAGCACCGTTCCTTGGGTTACTCGTACTAATTTTGCTTGCGTATGTTGAATCTGGTAGTGTAGTCCACGCAGTACGTTTTTAGTAGAGCGCGAGTGATTGTCTTGTACAAAATTCACATCCAAGCCAGTCAATTCCGAAAATTTTTTCCTGTTAAAACTTTCAAAGAAAAAACCTCTGTCATCTCCAAACACTTTGGGCTCTATAATCAACACGTCGGGGATCGCAGTTTGAGTGATTTTCATTATGCGAAGCTCTTTTTTTTGTGCATGGTCTTGAGTTATCTGTCTAGAGTTTCTGTCAGCATACGTGTTACGCCAGTTTGCCACAGAGGTAAGGTTAAATCGAAAGCCTGTTGAAGTTTTGTGGTATCCATACGTGAGTTATGTGGGCGTTTGGCTAAAGTTGGAAAGGCGCTAGTTGGTACGGGCTGGACTGCATTCGGAGCGACCTTCAGTTCGACTCCCATACGCCTAGCAAAGTCGATGACAAAGTTAGCGTAACCGTACCAGGAAGTTTCTCCTCCAGCTACCAAATGGTATAGCCCGGACAGCTCAGGTCGATGTTGCAAGATGCGAATTGTATGGGCGGTGATATCAGCAACTAGATCTGCGCCAGTCGGTGCGCCGGCCTGGTCGTTAATGACATTGAGTTTGTCACGTTCTCGCGCTAAGCGAAGCATAGTTTTGGCGAAGTTCTCTCCACGTGTGCTATAAACCCAAGCTGTACGCAGGATCAGATGGTTGCATCCTGATGCGATAATTTTTCTTTCCCCCAATAGTTTACTTCGACCATAAGCATTGATAGGATTTGGAGTATCTTCTTCAGTATAGGTTTCTGGTATTGTTCCATCAAAAACATAGTCTGTAGAGTAATGGACAAAGAGTGCTTTTAGTTTAAGAGCTTCCTCTGCTATTACACCAACTGCGTTGCCATTGATGATTGTCGCTAGTTCTTCTCCCTCTTCTGCTTTATCTACTGCTGTATAAGCGGATGCATTGACGATTACATCTGGCTTAACATCACAAATTATATGCCGCAGACGTTCTGGCTTGGATAAGTCTGCACCTAAACGGTCAAGCGCAATTACCTCACCTAATGGCAGGAGGCTACGGTTTAGTTCCCAGCCTATTTGTCCATTTTTTCCCAGTAGCAAGATTTTCATGGAATTGCAGTCGTAACCAGATAAAGCTTTGTTCTAAAGCTATTAATAGGCATACAGTCTTTTTCTCACTAGCTTGCCTCTCGAATAAGCCCAAGGCGTTCACGGCAATAACTGCCGTTCATCACCCGTTGACTCCATCGTTGGTTTTCTAGATACCAGTTTACCGTCTTACGAATTCCTGTCTCGAAGGTTTCATCTGGTTGCCATCCCAGGTCTTGGATGATTTTGCTGGCGTCAATGGCGTAACGCTGATCATGCCCGGGCCGGTCATCTACGTATGTGATCAGATCTGCGTAACGGGTGATTCCTGCTGGATGATCAGGCGCTCGCTCATCGAGAATATGGCACAGTGTATGCACAACCTCGAGATTGGTTTTTTCGTTGTTGCCACCTATGTTATAGGTTTCCCCGACCTTGCCTTGTGCTACAACCTTATATAATGCCCGTGCGTGGTCATCAACATACAGCCAGTCACGGACTTGGTCGCCTTTGCCATAAATGGGTAAGGGTTTGCCTTCTAGGGCATTGAGGATAATGAGCGGGATCAGTTTTTCCGGGAACTGATAAGGGCCATAATTGTTTGAGCAGTTTGTTAGCACTACGGGTAAACCGTAAGTTCTATGCCAAGCACGTACTAAATGATCAGAAGATGCTTTGCTGGCCGAGTATGGAGAACTCGGGTCGTAAGCGGTTTGTTCTGTAAATAATCCTGTGGTACCTAGGCTACCGTAGACTTCATCGGTAGAGATATGGTGAAAACGAAACTGTTGTTTGTCCTTTTCAGTCAACGTCATCCAAAACTTACGTGCGGCCTCTAGCATGATGTAGGTGCCCGTGATGTTGGTGTGGATAAAGTCAGCTGGACCATTGATGGAACGATCTACATGCGACTCAGCGGCCAAGTGCATTACTGCGTGAGGCTGGTATTTATTAAATAGTTGATCGATCTCATCAGGGCTACAGATATCTACTTGCTTAAAATGATATCGATTATTGCCGGATATCCCTGCAAGGGATTCTAGGTTTCCGGCGTAAGTGAGTTTGTCAATATTAATAACTTCATAGGCCGTTTCTTGGATAAGGTATCTAATGACAGCCGAGCCAATAAACCCTGCGCCACCGGTTATTAAAAAACGTTTAGAAGCCAAATTGCTATTTCCTTGATTGAGTCAATGAATATTGTAAAGACAAGTAGCAATAACATCGCTCATGATAGCAAATAATTTCAAAAAAATGAAGTTCGGATAACGGTGATATAGCTAGGACTAGCTAATTTTTGGAATGATTATTCCAAAAATTAGCTAAATAAAAGTATATTGCTGTCCGATGTAGGTTTATCTTCATGAATTGTGGTTCTTATCAAGGTGTGAAGATCTTTTCTAATTAATACAAAGCTGGTGAGTTTTTGATTGCATTATCAGAATTTGTATTAGTTTAATCAAAAGGGAGAAATCTATGAAACAATTACTTCTAGTTATTATCTTGTTATTTGCATTTTCAGGTACTGTATTCGCAGTTGTTAATATTAATACAGCGACACAAACAGAGCTTGAATCATTGCAGGGCATAGGTCCTGTCAAAGCGAAAGCGATTATTGAATATCGCGAGAAAAATGGCGCTTTTGTATCCAAAGACAGCTTGGAAAATGTCGATGGAGTTGGCCCGGGTACTATGAAGCAATTGGGTAAAAGTATTACTGTAAAAGCTGTTGCAGACAAGAAATAAATAGATCATATTTTTTGTTGTGTAAGAATGACTCTCTGGTTTTTTGCCAGGGGGTTTTTTTATTTGTGAAGCGAGTTATTTGTAAGTTGTTTGTGTGTGCGATAATTCATCATCAAATGTTATGAATTGTTCCTATGTATAAAACGATTGAAAATTTTATTGGTAATACGCCACTGGTAAGACTTAAGCATCTGCCGGGAAAAACCGGCAATGTTATTCTCGCAAAGCTAGAAGGCAATAATCCAGCTGGGTCTGTAAAGGACCGTCCTGCATTATCAATGATCGTACATGCGCAAAAACGTGGTGACATTAAACCAGGTGATACGTTAATAGAAGCGACTAGTGGTAACACTGGCATAGCTTTGGCTATGGCTGCAGCCATTATGGGTTACCGAATGGTGTTAGTTATGCCAGAGAATTTAAGTATTGAGCGCCGCCAATCAATGGGTGCGTATGGTGCGGAAATTATACTGACTCCTAAAACGGGCGGTATGGAACAAGCGCGGGATTTGGCAGAAAAAATGCGTGATGAAGGTAAGGGTATTATCCTGGATCAGTTTGCTAATCCAGATAATCCGTTGGCGCACTATGAGGGCACGGCGCCTGAAATATGGCGTGATACTGATGGAGGGATTACGCATTTTGTCAGTAGTATGGGGACAACGGGCACAATTATGGGGTGCGCCAGATTCTTTAAGGAACAACAATCAACTATTAGAATTGTAGGTGTGCAGCCAGAAGAGGGTGCTCAGATTCCGGGTATTCGTAAATGGTCACCAGCTTATTTGCCTAAGATTTATGATGCAAATCAAGTTGATCAAATGCTATATGTCTCCCAAGATGAGGCAGAGGAAATGACGCGGCGATTGGCTCAAGAAGAAGGTATTTTTGCTGGGATATCGTCAGGTGGCGCATTGGCAGCTGCGTTGGCATTGTCTGCTCAGGTGGAAAATGCGGTGATTGTATTTATTGTCTGTGATCGAGGTGACCGTTATTTGTCAACAGGTGTTTTTCCTGCTTAAAGTTTCAAACAATAAGTCACTCAAAATAATTTTGATGAAGTGATGCGTAAATTGTTTGCGGGCATTTTATCGCTGGTTTTTATATTTGGTTTTTCTGTTTATGCCGCTTATTCGCAGCTAACACTCACTTTGGCTGATATTCATAGCCCTGCGTTTCACGCAAGAAACATAAAGATTCATTTTGTTGATCAACAAGCCTCTCAGTTAGAAATACATATTGGGGAAGTTGCTGTGCAGGATAATCTGTGGCGCAATGTAAATTTATCTTGTGATCAATTTCAGGTTGATAGGAATCATGTCGAATGTGCCAGCGGTCAATTAAACATTCCAAATTTAGTGTCACTGCCAATAGCGTTTCAATTTGATACCCTCCAAAAAAAACTACAACTTAATATCAAGCCGACAAGTGATGAAGACTGGCAGTTTTCCATTCATTGGGATGAAGATAACTGGCAAGCTTTATTAAACATAACAGATGGTCAGGCGGCGCATTTTGCACGATGGATGCTCGATAATGGTGAAACACCCGTTCCAAGTCACGGAACAATTAATGCTGCTGTTAAGCTAGAGGGTAATTTAGACGGGCTAACACATTTTGTGGTTGATTTGTCAGTGAATAGGCTGAGTTTTAGTGATCAAATTGGCTTGCATGCAGGTGAGAATTTGGAGCTGATACTCAAGGCAAATGCGGATTACATTGCTGAGAATAAACGGTGGCGTTGGCATACGGAGATGGATTGGCTGCAAGGCGAGGTTTTCTGGCAACCTGTTTATTTTGTGGGTCATGGACATCGCCTGCATTTGAACGGCATGTTAAGTGATAAAGATATTCGCTTGCATGATGGCAAGCTTAGCTTGGTGGGTATTGGAGAATTCGAGTTTGCGGGTTTAAT
>JAOULU010000332.1 GCA_029881855.1 Nitrosomonas sp.
ATCATTTTTGAGCAAGTTCTTTTCTTTTTCTGGCCGTTCTAGCCACTAATTCCCTATACTTTAATGAGTTCTGCAAGAGGCTCTATTGTTAAGAAATAGGTTATGTTGGTTTGTGGCGGCTAAAAATTATCATAGTAATTCTCCCTAACCAGATTTGATGTTGTTTGCTTACTGGCAAATATTTAAAGCTGCTTCATACCCAATCATTGGTGACCGTTAAGTTGCTTCAAAAGCAATCACTACAACATCATCATGATGGTTCCGCCAAAAGTGAGTAACACATTAGCAAAGGTGTAACTGCCAGCGTAGCCAATAGCCGGCACATTGCTTTTAGCGGCTTGGCTAATTATCGACAATGCGGGCGTACTGGTCATCGCACCCGTCAGTGAGCCCAACAAAAGCACTGGGTTTAATTTTAATACTTGTCTGCCAAATAGGTAACCAATAATCAATGGCACCGTGGCAATGAACAAGGCGCAAATAATGATAGCGGGGCCAACCGACGTCAATCCCTCTATAATCCCTGAACCTGCATTTAAGCCGATGGAGGCCATTAGCAACATGAGCCCCAGTTCCTTTAGTAAGTATTGCGCTGGAGCAGGTACTCGGCCAAAGGTGGGGTATAGTGAACTCAGGTAGCCAATCGTAATCCCAGAAAGAAGCAACCCACCTGCAGTGCCCAATCCAATGGAAATGCCAGCAATTTTTAGTGTCACCAATCCAAGTAATACACCAAAACAAATACCAAATGAAAAGGTAACTAGGTCTGTTTCTTCAACCTCTTCTTCGATATACCCTAGGATGCCACCTAATTCACGTAGCCGAGTTTCTTCGCCAACAACGTGCAACCGATCTCCCTTTAATAGCAAGACTTCATCGGTCAGCGGCAGTTCTACACCGGCACGTGTCAATGCTGAAGCAAAGCAGCCATGTGTTTTGGGGAGTTTCAGCTCACTCAGTCTTTTACCAACGATTCGTTGATCAAGCACAACAATTTCATGCGCATTGATGCGATAGTTAAGAAGCTCGGTATCCAGCACCTCCTCTAAGCCCATTTTTTCGCGCGCCCACTGATGAACACTAAGACTGGCGATTAACGATACAACATCTCCCTGCTCAAGGACTAATTCAGGATCAGCTTCCAACAGTTTGTTGCCTCGTCTAACCCGTAAGGCAATCGCAGGAACAGTTAACTCGGCAGCACGCTGTTCCATGGTTTTTCCTGAACCTGCTTCAGTCACTTTATAAGCTCTGATCAACGGCAGTGTATCGGCTGTGGTTACTCTGTTGCGTTTGTTACTCAGCATTCCCTTTTCTTGCGCGTAGGTGTGAGCCATCGCCTCCAAGTTCAGCTGCATATATTTCGGGGCGTAGCTAACAACCAGAATCACCATGATGGTTCCGACGAGATATGTTAAAGCGTAGCCAACATTGATGTTGTTGAGGACCACTTCGGCAGCCATGCCCGCCGGAATATGCGCCAGACCAGCATTTACTGCATCTTGTGCACCCACTAGGGTTGGCGTGCTGGTCAATCCGCCAGCCAGCAAACCTGCACCAAAACCCGGCTCAAATTGCAAAAGCTTTGCAGCTATCCAGGAAATCACAAAACCGGTCAACGCAACAACGACTGCCAAGGAAATATATTTTGGACCATCTTCACGAAGCGCACTGAAGAAACCGGGGCCTGCCTGGAGTCCCACAGAAAAAATAAACAAAGCAAAGCCAAAGGAACCTACACCGGTTGGTATTTCGAAATTGTAGTGGCCAAAAACGAGGGCCGCTAAAAGTACGCCGATTGTCGGTCCTACAGCAATCTGACCTATTTTCAGGTTGCCCAGCAAATAACCCAGGCCGATGACCAGAAATAACAGCAGCATTCCATTGTTTTTCAGCAATTCGAAAACATCGATTTCCATGAAATGCTACCTTTTTATTAGTCCGAAGAAAGGTTAAAACCACCGCCTTTAAGGCGGTTAGATTTATCTTTTAAATTTTTCGACGTACCATGATGTTGAAGTAGGAGGCATTATGGAATATCGTTACGGCAGTCATACGGTTTTCAAGATACAGTACCATTTTGTATTTGTAACGAAATATCGTTATAAAGTGCTGAAAGGTGACGTAGGGTTGAAAGTAAGAGAACTGATTCGGCAGACGTGTGAAGCATTTGAAATAGAGA
>JAOULU010000333.1 GCA_029881855.1 Nitrosomonas sp.
TGAAACAGGACGCACACATCAAATCCGCGTACATATGCAATCCATCGGGCACCCATTAGTTGGCGATCCTATTTATGGTGGTAAGCCTAAGAAAACTCGGCAGGAAGTTGGTCAGCTTTTGGTTCGCTTCCCTCGACAAGCACTTCACGCACAAAAATTGGCGTTAACCCACCCACAAAAACAACAAATCATGCAATGGGAAGCGGCGCTACCTGATGATATGGATAAGTTGCTACAAACAATCAGGATTCACTCCCAGAATAAGCAATGCAGTCAGCCTAACCACAACAATACTTGAATTTTTTTCCGCTGCCACAGGGGCAAGGTGAATTACGCCCAATTTTCTCCGGTGCCGTTTTCTGAGAAATTTCCCCATCAAAATAAGCCCAACGGTCATTTTCACGTTTAAAGTGACTACGCTCATATAAAGTAGCCAACTTACCCGTGCCACAGAACTGTGCTGCAAACTCAACTATTCCCTCATCGTCATGAAGTTTTCCACCTTGGCATTCTATAATCTCAAGTGCTAACCAACGGATATCTATTTCAAGATCCAACTCTTTTGGCCTGGTTTCTGTATGCCATGTTTGCAACAAATAGGGTTTATTACGCCCCACATAAGCACTGTAGCGCGAACGCATTAATTGTTCCGATGTCTCTGGTAGTTCACCACCATCAATATAACGGGCACAACATTGGATATAATTTTTCCCAGAACAACACGGGCAGCTTTTGTTATTACTTTTCATAATAAATAAAAAAATAAAGAGCGAACAACTAATATTGTTCGCTCTTTATTTATAGACTTAATAAACCAGATTAAATTTGGAACTAAATTGCTCGGCGTTTAATCTGTATATCTAACTGATGCTAGAAACGGAAAATACCGCTTAATGAAAGCATCATTTGATCATCATCTGCGCCATTATGAAACGCTTTATTACTGGTTGAACGGTCATATCTGACTTCCGGGCGTATGATAAAACCTTCAATAGGTGTGTAGTTTAAACCACCTGTCACACCAATATAGGTACCCGGAATACCACTTACACCATTAACGGGTATTCTGGTTCCGTCATCGTCACGAAACCATTCCATACGTATACCAGCACCTAAATTATGCAAAACGTCATAGAATAAGTATTGGTTTAAACCGTACCATTGTGATGAACGTCCTGTTAACACATTTTTCTCTTCAACACCTAAGTCATGTTGGATCACATAATGCCATCTATCGGTGATATCGTGTTCAAGCACCAGACTATACATCGTACGATTATGGTCTGAAGACGTTCCTAGCCCTGCTGCTCTCACACTACCTGTAATTAAAGAAGCAGTAAATGAAGTACGCTCATCATCGGTAGTATAGTTTACGTTACCCAAGAAATTAGCAGGTTGCTTGAAATGCGCATCCCAACCCGTTACGACACCACCTTTAACGGTAATATTATCATTCACAGGATAAGTTAATAACATACCTGAGTGAGTAAATGGCTCACCATACTGCATGGTATACGCATGTGAGAAGAAGAAGTTACCTGCTGAAGGAACAACTTCATAACCAATAATGGTATAAAAATGACCTACTTGCGCTGTCACACCATTCCCAATCGGCATAAAAATATCCACATAAGCTTGTGGAAACACTAACTGGCGTGTCGCTGTGCTATTTAAGATATTGGAATCAAAGTTTGCGGCTGAAGAGAAACGAGCATCTGTACCGTACAATATATCAGCCCTGAAACCAAAGCTCCAAGTATCAGTATTTTTGTTGACTTCCCGTTCAATAATGCCGTAAACCTGATGTAACTTAAATTCATTAGGGCCATCATTGAAGGTAACCGGACCATTTGCTGTTTTTCCATTACTAACATTCCCAGAAAAACCAATTTCAGTCCAACCGCCAAACTTAACACCCAATGATTCTGCGAAAGATGTTTTATTGTATTTAAAACCTGTCAGACTCTCAATCAAACCCACATCATCTGATGATTCCGTATGTGAATCATGACCAAAATGAGTATCTGCGTGAGCAAATGATGGAACAAAGAATGCACTGCACAGGGCAAGTGTCAAACATTTATTTTTAAATTTCTTATGATGAGCAAGCAAAACGTAACCCTCCAATTTTTAGTCATTGATGCTTAGTCAGAGTGAAGTAAACGTACGCCACTCTAT
>JAOULU010000334.1 GCA_029881855.1 Nitrosomonas sp.
GCATAGAAGCACCGTGGTCACACATGCCGATGCAAGAAGTTTCACCGATACTGACCAACCCATCTGAACGTGTTTTGCCAGGGTCAACATCTAAATATTGACTGAGTTCCAACAGTAAGTTTTGACTGCCTGCTAAATACCCGCAACTGGTGCAATTACTAAATAAAATATGGTATCGACCACAAGGTTGCTGATAAAAAAATGCATAAAAGGAGACTACAGCAGCGACTTGACTAATAGGCAAGCCAAATTCGACCGCAACTTGGTGAATGGACTCAGGAGAAATATGTAAATGCTGCTGTTGCAACGCATATAGCCGATGCAATAAGTGCTCAGACTTTGAATCAGAATTCATCGATAATCTTTGATTCATAGTGATCAAGTATAACGGGAATATGACCCGAGTTAGGTAGTTAAGGTAACCTGCTAAGCTAGCAGTGCGGCAACAATCCCTGTAATAAAGATTCCATCAAAAGTACCCGCACCACCGATTGATGCAAACGGTGCGCCTAACTTAGGAATAGTCTTTAGATGAAACAAATCTGCACCAATTAAGACACCCATTGTTCCGCTGATATAAGCCAAAGCTGCACTTTGCTCCGGATTAAGCAACAGACCCACAAATGCAGCACTAATTGGGGCAATCAATATTGGCATACCAATACCAAGACCAGGAACCGGACGACTAAAGTAATAACTGATAGCTGTCATAATAGCAATCCCCAACAATGTCGAATAACCTTCCAAATAGTTGTGGATAAATAGATAAATGGAGAGTGCGACTGGAATTAAACAACCGCCCACATTGACAGAAATTTGGGTTTCATTATGAAAAGGCTGGACTGGAATTTTCAGCAAACCCCAGAATGTAGGCTGAATTGATTTCTGAGGTGGCGCATCACTCTTAATCCGCATGACTGGCAAATTAATGACACTACCCAATAAAGAAAGCAACAAAACCATCAAACCAAGTTCTGGTGGCAAACCTAATTTTTCAAAAGCGAATGTGAGTATCTCAACTTGAATTAATATCAGTAAAAATACAAGCAAGAAAATGAAAAACAACAAATGAGGGTGAGAAAAATAATTCTTCATCCCCGAATACTAGAACACATCATTAACGAGAACAACCCAATATAAAACTGGGAATGAAAGGTTATGAACATACCTATCTCGGTGATTATTATGCGACACATATCTATTTAGCTTCTTCCATTGGGCTACATTTTGATGAGCATGTGCTATTAATTGTGTTTAGTCGAGCGATCGTACTGGTCGCAGTTGAACTAACGTCTTTGCCAATAACGTACACATGATTGCCTACAATAGGGATATGATCAAACCAATCAATAGCGCACTAAATAACGCAATATATTTGTTGATTATTAACAAATCCTTGGTGAAAAACCAAAAAATATCAGTGTGCTGGCAATTATGACAAACACCGATAAGTCAGGTAAACAAGCCACAGCTTAGTTTAGCGATAAGTGGCTTTCATCATATAAGCTCTAAGCCAAAATAATTACCAGATATCATTCAAAAAGCATTGAAGTTTTTGTGAAAGATGCCGCTAAAAAGATTTCCGGACTTTTATTCTTAACCGAGGTTTAAATGGACCCAAAAACTATTGCGGAAAATGTTCAATCACTTTTTTCCCTACCTGAAGTAGCCCTACGAATTAATGCATGCATTAATTCAGGAAATGCAACCAACGATGAACTTGAAAAGATTATTCTGCATGATCCTGCCTTAACCGCAAAATTACTTAAATTAGCTAACAGCCCATATTTTAACTTCCCCAGGAAAATAGAAACTGTTTCTCACGCAATTTCATTAATTGGGCACAAAGAATTACGCAATTTAGTCATCGCGACGTCAGTAACCTCGGCTTTTAAAGATATTCCATCTGACTTAGTCGACATGGAAGCATTCTGGTATCACAGTGTCACTTGCGGCGTAATGGCACGACTCATAGCTGAAGAAACAAACCACAAAGAACAAGAACGTTTCTTTATCGCTGGCTTATTACAAGGTATTGGAAAATTGATTCTCTTTACTCAATACCCTTTAGAATCAAAGAAAGCTTTAACTTTCAAAAATCAAGGAGAAGTTGCTGTTACAAGTGCAGAATTAGAAATATTTGGGTTTTCACATACTGCATTAAG
>JAOULU010000335.1 GCA_029881855.1 Nitrosomonas sp.
ACTTCCAAGAAGGTATAGGCGGTGCCAGGCATTGCATGCTGCATATTAAGGAAAAAATGAGGGTGTGGGGTTTAGTAGTTGCAAGGGTTTATTAATTTTAATGTGATTTTACCGTTAGCGCTTTTTTAACCTACAAATCCTCGTATTTTTGATACCGGAGACTGGAATGAAGCTATTATTGATGGTCACACTAATCGTATTTTTAAGCGCCCCATTTCAGGCAAGTGCAAAAGAAACCTTTGCTGAGTCCATGCAAGATTTGAAGAACGACACCCAGCGTGAAGCCAAACAAAAATTAAATCGACTCGAAGAAGCGGTTTGCATGAAAAGTGAGGCCGAATGTTTAAAGGAAAAAGCAGTCAACCGCATAGAAGAAGCTGCTGACGCCGTTGCAGACAAATATATTGAAATAATTAATAAAATTGATGATGATTAAGTTTTTATTGGATAACCTATTTTAATAGTACTCAGTCTATATGAGGGATTCTAGAGGCTAGAGGCACAATGTTTAATTGTTTCTTAAACCATCCATAGGTCCTCGTTAACATGGGTCTTCTTGAACTAATACTGCTTGTTTTCGTCCTTCTGACGGCCTTTTCTATTGTTTGGGGCACACTGCAAACGGGTATTTCCCCCATGATGAGTTCAGGCAAAGCTTGCCAAGCTATGCTTTCTTCAATAGAGTGGCCTGTAAATGGGCCGTTAATTGATCTCGGTTCTGGTTGGGGAACGCTCGTTATCGCTGCTGCCCGTAAGTACCCACATCAACAAGTGATCGGCTACGAACTGTCTTGGTTTCCGTGGTTGGTCTCAATAATTCGCAAATACAGTTTACGTCTGGATAACCTTACGCTTTATCGCAAAGATTTTATGAATGCTGAAATTAGCGATGCTGCTGTTCTGTTCTGTTATCTTTTTCCTGGCGGTATGGTGGCTCTTGATAAAAAACTGAACCGCGAATTATTAAAAGAGACTCTCATTGTGAGTAACACATTCGCTTTACCTTCATGCCAGCCTAAAAAAGTCATCAGGCTTAAAGATATCTACCAAACGCCGATTTACGTATATGATTGGCAGCCAGCTTAATTTTATTTAATGTAAACCACAATGCAGCTGTCACTGATTTATTTTACATTCATTGGCGAAATACTCGGTAGGCCAAAGCGAAAACGTAAAAAAATAAGCTGATGATTGGGTTTTTTAAAAAGGCTTTTATTATTCGCGATTTTGCATTAATCTTCACCCGCTAAAAAATAAAAGGAGGATTGTTGCCCAATGCCAGACGAGCAGGATACGCGACTACAAAAGCCGCTGTTTACTAACTTGAAAAAAACACGTTCAACATTTAACTCAATCATCATCGTGGTGGCCATTATTATGCTGTGGCGGGGTGTCTGGGGGCTGTTGGATATTTATCTGTTCCCGGAAATGCCCACCTTAAGCTTTGTGGTTTCAATTTCAATAGGTCTAGTGGTGTTGTATCTGAACGATTTTCAACTGGATAACTTGAAGAAATAGTCCTACTCAAGCATAAAGAAGAAGGCATTGTGTCTCGCCTGCTGTATTAAGGGGTGTATTTTTTGGCTTGCAGTGCGCAGTTTTGTTGAATAAATATTTCTGAAGAAAAGTTGTCAATATAAAACTATGCAATTAAAGCTTGGAATTCTTAGTGTCTCTTCAATAATCGTTTTATTATTGGCAGCTATTCTACCGCCGATTGATCAACCGATTGCTTATCATCAGTTTGCTGACCAAGCGTTATTGTTTGGTATCCCCAATTTTCTGAATGTTGTGTCTAATCTGGCCATTTTATTAAGTGGTGTGGTCGGGCTGTGGTATGTCCGGCAGTGTTATCGGGTGTCTGGGCAACAAGGTTTTATTAATCAGGCCGAATGCTGGCCATATTTTATTTTGTTTTTAAGTGTGGTCGCTACGGGTTTTGGTTCTGCTTATTATCATTGGGCGCCGAATAATGAAACATTACTATGGGACCGTTTGCCGATTGCGATCGGCATAGGCGCATTGCTTGCTGCGGTGATGGTTGAGCGTATTAGTCTTCTTGTAGGGCTTTGGGCGCTGCCTTTGTTGGTTATGTTGGGTGCAGCCAGTGTGGTGTATTGGTATTGGACGGAATTATGGGGTGCGGGGAATCTGAATTTTTATA
>JAOULU010000336.1 GCA_029881855.1 Nitrosomonas sp.
TATGATTGACCAGGCAATTTCTATTGCCTGGTCAATCATATGACAAGGATTACTTAACTACTGCGTCTAGCTCACCTTTGGCATATCGGCCAACCATATCATCCAACTGAATCGGCTTAATTTTGCTAGCTTGTCCTGCGCAACCAAATGCTTCAAAACGCGCTTTACAAATATCTTTAGCTGCCGCAGTGGCTTCCAACAAGAATTTACGTGGGTCAAAATTGCTTTTGTTATGGTCCAAATGGCGACGAATTGCGCCAGTCATTGCCAAGCGAATGTCCGTATCAATATTAACTTTACGCACACCATTCTTGATACCTTCTTGAATCTCTTCAACGGGCACGCCATAGGTCTCTTTCATGTCACCACCATATTGACGGATAATTTCTAGCCACTCTTGTGGCACCGAGCTGGAGCCGTGCATCACTAAATGTGTATTGGGAATACGTTGATGAATTTCTTTAATGCGCTCAATTGCTAAAATATCGCCCGTTGGCTTACGGGTGAATTTGTATGCGCCATGTGAGGTGCCAATTGCGATTGCCAAGGCATCTACACCGGTTTTTCTGACGAAATCAGCAGCTTCTTCAGGGTCTGTTAACAGCTGATCGTGGGAGAGCTTTCCTTCCGCGCCATGACCATCTTCAGCTTCACCCATGCCTGACTCTAGAGAACCTAAACAACCCAGTTCTCCCTCTACAGAAACACCGACTGAATGCGCAATGTTAACGACTTCAGCAGTCACGTTAACATTATAATCGTAGGATGATGGTGTTTTAGCATCGGCTTCAAGTGAGCCATCCATCATGACACTTGAGAAACCACTGCGAATGGCATTAACACAGACAGCTGGAGATGACCCGTGGTCCTGGTGCATAACAACAGGAATATGTGGATAAGCTTCAACTGCTGCTGCAATCAAATGACGCAAAAAAGCTTCGCCAGCATACTTTCGTGCACCGGCCGAACCTTGCATAATAACAGGGCTATTACATTCATCAGCCGCTTGCATAATAGCCTGAACTTGCTCCAGGTTATTGACATTAAAAGCTGGTAAACCGTAGCTATTTTCCGCAGCATGATCTAAAAGTTGTCGTAATGATACAAGTGCCATTTAACTCTCCTTCAAAAATTAACCTAAATTTAAAACGTATTCTTTAATTGTGAATTTTGTTGTGCTTGTTGGTATCTATATAGACACGTTTATTTTATCTATGCTGACCCGGCATTTTCTCTTCTTTTAAAGTCACCAACTTTAATTATTTTCATTGTATTGGTCCCACCCGTTTTTCCTACCGGCTCTCCAATCGTCATGATCATAATATCACCATTCCTTACAGCACCACGACGCAACAATTCATCTTCAGCTAGACTAAGAATAACTTCTGGGTCATTCAATCCTTCTCCAAATTCTACTGGATAGACACCTCTAAACAGAGTGATTTTGCTTAGAGTGTCTTTATTTGGGCTGAGTGCAAAAATAGGGACTTTAGAGCTTCTACGAGACATGAGTAAGGCTGTTGTACCACTTTGCGTTAATGCTGCAATGGCGCGTACTTGTAGGCCACTGTCTGTGTACATCGTAGCTCGTGCAATTGCTTCTTCAATCGTTGTCGGATGTATCGTTGGCATGCGCCTGTCAATATTGACCGAATATTCTTTTTCAGCTTCAAGACAAACCCTGGCCATCGCTTCTACTGATTCTACCGGGTAATCTCCGGCAGCTGATTCTGCTGACAACATAACCGCATCAGTGCCATCAAGTACGGCATTTGCAACATCAGACACTTCAGCACGTGTTGGAATTGGGTTAGTAATCATGGATTCCATCATCTGTGTCGCCGTGACCACCAACTTATTATTTGCACGCGCATTGCGTATCATTCTTTTCTGCAAAGCTGGAACAGCCGCATCGCCAACTTCCACGGCTAGATCACCGCGTGCAACCATTATCGCATCTGATGCTTCCAAAATATCGTCTAAAGCTAAGATGGCTTCTGAACGTTCAATCTTGGCCATGAGCATGCTGTTGCCGCCGGCTTCTTGCATCAATTCCCGTGCTTGGCGTATATCATCCCCGGAACGAGGAAATGAAACGGCCAAATAATCGGCGTTAAATTCTGCAGCAGTTCTGATATCCTCAACATCCTTGTCAGTTAAGG
>JAOULU010000337.1 GCA_029881855.1 Nitrosomonas sp.
CGTATTTAGACATTTATCGCCTAAGGAAGTGCAGAGAATAGGCACGGCCATGTCTACTCTAAATAATATAACACGCAATGAAATTGAAAGCGTTCTCAAAGAATTCACTAAAGAAGCAGGTGAAAAAACTGCATTAGGCCAGGACTCAAAAGAATATATCCGGAAAGTACTTAATAACGCACTTGGTGATGAAAAAGCAGCCAATTTAATTGATCGTATTCTTCATGGTGGCGATACCAGTGGAATAGAAAGTCTAAAGTGGATGGATGCGCCATCAGTTGCCGAGCTCATTAGGAATGAACATCCACAGATAATCGCTACTATCTTAGCTCACCTGGAACGAGATCAAGCCAGTGAAATACTCAGCTTATTTTCAGAACGCTTACGCAATGACGCATTATTACGCATTGCAACATTAGATAGTATTCAGCCAGATGCGTTGCGTGAATTAAATGATGTTTTGATCAAATTGATGTCAGGCAGCAATAATATTCGCAAAGCACCCATGGGCGGCGTTCGCACTGCAGCAGAAATTCTTAATTACATACCAATGGCTCAAGAAAGTAGCATTATTGATAATGTTAAACAATATGATGAAGAATTGGCACAACAGATTATGGACCAAATGTTTGTGTTTGATAATCTACTGGATATTGATGACCATGGTATCCAGTTAATTTTAAGAGAAGTCCAGTCTGAATCGCTCATTATTGCATTAAAAGGCGCGCAAGAAGAATTACAAAACAAATTCTTCAAGAATATGTCTAAACGTGCCGCAGAAGCATTAAAAGAAGACCTAGAAAGCAAGGGGCCGGTACGTGTATCGGAAGTAGAAGCGGAACAGAAAGAAATTCTTAAAGCAGTACGTCAATTAGCAGACGACGGACAAATCGCTCTAGCCGGAAAAGGTGAAGATACCTTTATTTAATAGAAAATGAATACCCCTTACTACAAAAAAGAAATCTACTGTGCATCTCAATTGAATTTATCAGTACTAGACCAAATATTTTTAACAGAGTCCACAGTGATTAATTCATTAATCGATTTTAAGTACACAAATTTTCCCGTACTTTTCGAATCTAAAAATTACTCATACTACGGGCTACTTAAATCCATTTGAGAACTTCACCAGAGATAACACTATGGATACAACAAATTTTGTTTCTAAAGAAAAACTTGACGCTTATCAACGATGGGAATTAGATTCTTTTGATTCACCGGATAAGGCTAAAGCTTCTAAGACAAATAAAACAACAAATGGGAAACAAGATAGCGATAATTCTGAGAATGTTCCCTACGATAATGAGACCACATTAATTCACCAGCAAGCTAAAGCAAATGGTCATGCTGAGGGCTATAAGGCAGGTCATGCTGAGGGCTATAAGGCGGGTTATGAGACAGGTCGGAAAGAATCTGAAGCTGAAATTAAAGCCGAAGTTTTACAAATACAAACCTTGTTATCTGATCTTAACCAGAATCTTCGACTGATTGATCAAGAAATTGCTGAAGAGCTATTAACACTATCGTTGGATCTAACAAAAACAATGTTCTCACGAGCACTAAAGACCCAACCCGAGCTCATTTTACCTATTGTACAAGAAGCAATTCGTAGCATTCCCAACGCAATCAAAAATCCACGTCTTCTTTTGCACCCAGATGATGCCAAAGTTGTACGCGAACATATGGGCGAGCAACTATCTCTTGATGATTGGGAGATTCGAGAAAATGAAGAAATCGTCAAAGGAGGATGCCGTATTGAAATGAATGGCTGCTCAGTTGACGCGAGTTCTGAAACACGCTGGCGAAAAATACTATCTACTATTGGCAAAGAAGACAATTGGTTAGAAATAAAAGATCAAGATGACACATAATGAACGATGGCGCAGTTTCTTAAAAAATTGTGGTGAACTTGCAACCGCTTCTAGCCCGCACTTAGTAAGTGGCACAATCACACGTGTTACTGGATTAGTTATGGAAGCAACCGGCCTTAAACTCGCCGTAGGGAGCAGTTGCACCATTTTTTTATCGAAAGACAGCAAGGTTGCGGCTGAAGTCGTCGGGTTTTCTGGAGATCGTTTGTTTCTGATGCCATCCAGCGATGTCTACGGACTAGCTCCTGGTGCCAGAGTCATTCCGACAGAAAATTTAGGAG
>JAOULU010000338.1 GCA_029881855.1 Nitrosomonas sp.
TCCCTAGAAGGTTCTAATCCCAGAGGGCATTATTTCTTATTCAAGTAAAACTTAAATCAAGTTACAATTGTTTTCATAGCAGCAATTATTTAAGCAAAACAACTGATAATGTTTATTAAAAGTAACAAGTCTTAAACTCAAAGTATTCCACAAATTAATGTGTTTGATTTCAATATACTAGAATCCGTTATTCAGCTTACGAAAAAACGTGATAAAAAATCACTGGAAAGAGCATTAATCAACACGTTGTCTACCCATGTCAGTTATGAAGCACTAATTCTTCTCCGTCTTCCTCGCAATGACGAAAAAAAGTTTCTAGAAGTGGCGGCATCATTGCCCGAATCAACTCAGGATAAATTAGCCCCAATCCCGCATAAATATGGAGACCCACGAGTACACTATGACAAGTGCATTACCCAATGCATTGACAATTGTGAAGTGCTCACAAAAGACTTAGGGGACGCAAGACATGTTCAACGTGTTTTATTCCCTATTGTTGTTAATCATATAGTGATCGGCGTATTGGATTTATATTGCAAAACATACACGGAAAATATGGAAAAACTCATTCGTGGTTTTATTCATATCTACTGTAATTTTATCGCTATCATTGATGATAATGAACACGATACGTTAACAGGTCTGTTAAACCGTAAAACATTTGACGCCAAATTCTCTGAACTACTTGCTATTAAGACAGAAAAAAACAATACCTTGCATTTCACAGGAGAAGAACGTCGCACTGAAAGAAATGACACATGTCACTGGCTGGGGTTATTTGACATAGATCATTTCAAAAGAATTAATGACAACTTTGGGCACTTGTATGGTGATGAAGTGCTATTATTCTTTGCAGGATTGATGAGAAAAACATTCAGGAGCAGTGACTTACTGTTTCGCTACGGCGGAGAGGAATTCGTGGCAGTGCTTGAACCAACTACTGAAGCAGATGCCATGATAGTTTTTGAACGTTTTCGCAAAAATCTAGCATTATTTGAGTTTCCACAAGTTGGGCATATAACGACTTGTGTAGGTATGGTAAAAATAGACGGACAATGCCATTCTACCACTGTACTTGAATATGCTGATCAAGCACTTTATTACGCGAAACAACATGGTCGCAACCAAGTTTGTAATTATCATAGGTTGATACAATCTGGAGACCTGAAGGAGAGACAAGCCAAAGGTGAAGTTGAAATATTCCAACCCCTTGAAATACCTCGCAAATAGATAGACACAAACTAAGTCTTACTTTTGTTATTCATTTGCCCAATATGGACATCACCTCTTATTTCAGCTAATGCCACCTGTTTCTCTCGCTCCCGATATCTGGCTCTATCTTCATCTGAACGCTCATGATAACAAGCAGGACAACTGATACCCTGCTGATAATATTCGCTTAATTTGTCTTCTTTAGAAATAGGTAACCGGCAAGCAAAACATTGATCATAGCTCCCTTTCTCAAGCTGATGATTCACAGTAACACGTTCATCAAACACAAAACACTCGCCGTGCCACAAAGACTGCTCTGGTGGAATCTCTTCCAGATATTTCAGAATACCACCCTTCAAATGATAGACCTCTTCAAAGCCTTGCTGTTTCAAATACGCTGTTGATTTCTCGCAACGTATTCCACCCGTACAATACATCGCCACTTTTTTATGTACAGAAGGATCAAGGTGTTGAGATACATATTCCGGAAATTCACGAAAATTTGTAGTTTCTGGATTTACCGCATGGACAAAAGCACCAACCGCAACTTCATACGAATTGCGTGTATCAACTAACATGATATCCGGGTCGTTAATTAACTCATTCCACTGCTGTGGCGCCACATAGGTTCCAACCGATTGTTTAGGATCAATTCCATCAACCCCCATAGTGACGATCTCTTTCTTCAGCTTTACTTTACTTCGCTTAAACGGCAATTGGCTAGTCATAGACTCTTTAACATCTATACCAACAAATTCTGGAATCGTTTGCATCCATTTCAGCACCGAATCGATTCCTTCCCGATTGCCAGATATGGTGCCATTAACACCTTCTTCGGCCAGTAACAACGTTCCTTTCACATGATTTTCAATCAATTTTGCTTGCAATGAGGGCTGTATCTCCCTGTATTGCGGCAAACTGACAAACTTAT
>JAOULU010000339.1 GCA_029881855.1 Nitrosomonas sp.
TTAGTTCAGACATACCCTCTCCGTAGATTATGGTAACTTCCATATCATACCCAAAACCAATTATTGTGAAAACAAGTGTTAAACCGCCATGTCTCTATTAAGCAAGCAACCTCAACATAAAATTTTCCCGATTCTCGCGCTACTTTGTGGTGCCACCATTTGGGGATTGGTTTGGTATCCCTATCGTTTACTTGAGCAAGCTGGTGTCAGTGGCGAAATTTCTACGAGTATCACTTATTTCTTCGCCTTTTTGTTGGGATTGATGATTTTCCATAAGAGTGTCCGGCCTACATTGATTTTTAATGGACAAGCGCATTTGTTATTTTGCATGTGTTTTTTTGCTGGCTGGGCAAATATTGCTTACATCCTCGGTATTCTGCTGGGTGAAATCATGCGTGTATTGCTGCTATTTTATCTTGCCCCACTTTGGACTATTATTTTTGCATGGCTGTTACTCAATGAAAAATTAAGTAAATATGGCTATTTTGTCATCACATTCTCACTGACAGGCGCTGCCATCATGTTGTGGCAGCCGGGTAGTTATTTCCCACTGCCTTCATCCTACGGTGACTGGTTTGGTTTGTTTGGCGGTTTTATGTTTGCTTTGGTTAATGTGTTGGTGCGCAAAGATCAATCACATAGCATTGAACTGAAATCTATGGCTATTTGTTTGGGCGCTGCAATGGTGGGATTCGGATGTACTCTGGTGATGGATTCTTCATTACCGTCATCAGGAATAACTATTAACACTTGGTTATTGTTACTGGGGGTAGGAATCATCATGTTTGCCATGAGTATAGTGTTGCAATACGGTCTCACCCATACCCCCGCTAATCAAGCAATTGTTATTTTACTATTTGAACTGTTTGTCGCTGCTGTTGCCGCTTATTTCCTAGTGAATGAAGCCATGTCATTAATGGAATGGTTAGGTGGGTTAATGATTATTTCAGCCAGCTTATTCTCAACAAAAATGAATCAAAAATAATTTAAATCACGCACAAATAAGATTAATTGTGTCAGCATAAAAATACCAGGTAAAGACCAACCGCCTTGATATAAAACACTTATTCATTTCATCAAACAACTCGCCTTAAATTCTGACATTTTCCAGTTAAAGTTTCCCACAATTTTCACGATATTAGAGAGGTAACAATTAACAACACGAACTGTGGTGAGAGCACAATTTTGAGCCATGCTCCTTAATTATTTAACCAAATAGTTAGAGAATCTAACTCAAAAGGATTCCCCATCACTGTTTATAATAAAACCACATTCTGGATACATGATGAATCAAGCAATTGATAAAACATTAAAGCAAATTAATCATGTTATCTACGGTAAACCACAACAAATTAAACTCGCTTTCTGTTGCCTGTTAGCACGCGGTCATCTACTCATTGAAGATGTACCCGGTGTCGGCAAGACCGTGCTATCACATGTGCTCGCCAGTAGCCTTGGGTTAAATTTTAACCGCATCCAATTCACTAGCGATCTATTACCCGCAGATATTCTTGGCACTGCCGTGTATGAGCCTGCCAATGCCTCATTCCGTTTTCATGCTGGCCCCATTTTCAACCAAGTTATTTTGGCTGACGAAATTAACCGTGCCACACCCAAGACCCAAAGTGCGTTATTAGAAGCTATGGAAGAACAGCAAGTCAGTATTGAAGGAAAGACGCGCACATTACCCACACCTTTCTTTGTCATTGCCACCCAAAACCCTGGCAATCAAATTGGTACTTTCCAACTGCCCGAGTCTCAATTGGATCGATTTCTAATGTGTATCGAACTCGGTTACCCAAATGCTCGCGCCGAGCGACGCATACTGGCAGGTGAAGACCGTCGCAAAATTCTAGAGACACTGGAACCGGCTATTGATAAAGAAGTTCTAGTGCAATTACAACAATCTGTAGAACAGATTCATATGTCTGATGCCTTATTGGATTATGTGCAAACCATACTCAGCTTTAGCCGTTCATCACCCTATTATCTGACGGGGCTATCACCACGTGCCGGACTGTCTTTAGTCCATGCTGCCCGCGCTTGGGCATTAATTCATGATCGTGATCATGTACTACCTGAAGATATTCAACAACTACTCCCTTATGTTGCCGCCCATCGCCTACATTCATCCAACAAA
>JAOULU010000340.1 GCA_029881855.1 Nitrosomonas sp.
GGATTGTGTCACCACCACTACCGGTATCACGCGTCACCCCTAATCCTTTTCCACCTTCACCAACAGGAAGCGCCAGACCATCTCCGGTCCCTGTTAATGAATGATGACAGGTAGCACAAGAAATATTTTGATTGCCGCTGAGAATTTTGTCATAAAACAAAACTTTTCCAAGTGCAACTTTGGCTTGGGATGGAATCGAATAATAATCATTATCGGTTATAGCCATCGGCATGTTTTTTTCCGCGTGTACGACATTTGATATCATAAAAACTGTGAATCCTAGACAAAACAGTCTGAAATTTGTATTCATAATTTAAGAAATTGATTTTATGATAGTTAATGGAATGGTGCTAGACGTGCTTTGAATAAACATAACTAGCAAGTGAAAGATTCTAATTAAGGACAATAATCGCGTCAATGTAACATAATGCCGCATGTGATAATTATCACTCCGCCCTAACCGCTTGGTGGCAAGGCGACAGGTATTAAAAAATTTTGGAAGCTATGGAAAAACAATAGATATTTGAATGGTGCGGTCTTCAGATTGCCGTTTCGCCAGTCTAGCAATGAAGGAATTTTAGTATAAAATATTGTGTCTTAAGAATGCAGAACACTTTCTTGGCAATTTACGCTAGATAATCACCCGGGTGTTTTGCTAGAAACTTATGGGCGAGGTGAAAAAGTAAATTTAAGGATTGGGGATAAAGCTTAGATATCGAACGACTGTTGGGTTTTATGGCCGTGCAGCACAGTTATTATCCGGCTAACTGTGTGCTGTCGATAAGTGTCACTTAATCAGTAAATTGGTAATTATCGACAAGTAGTTATGGCGTTCGATTGTCATGGAAATGCTTTCCTGTACAAATTGCGGTGTTATCACCTGGTCAGGTGCTTAGTTTGCTTAACTCTGTATCCATGGCAATCCTGCTACTTTCCAGCCTGAAAGTGTGCCGCGATGACCCGCTTCGTCCTTTTCGCCCTCAAAGCCTTCAAGAATATTAAAACAATCGGTAAATCCAGATTGCGTGGCAATGGTGGCTGCATGACCAGAGCGTGCGCCACTGCGACAGATAAACAGTATGGTTGAGCTTTTATCGGTATGGCTTGAGAGTTGATCAAGAAAATTTGAATTTGGTTGCATTCCTGGATAAGAGCGTAATTCAATTTCAACTGCGCCTGGAATACGCCCGATCCAATCTAGCTCAGCGTTGGAGCGGACATCTATAATTTTTGCATCGGGGGCTTTCTGAAATAATTTGTAGGCTTCAGCAGGAAGTAATGCGCCAAGATACGGTAGGCTCATTTCTTTGGCGCGCTGCTGCGCTCTTTCCAGTATTTCTG
The DNA here is from genome assembly GCA_029881855.1 of Nitrosomonas sp. Classification (GTDB taxonomy): domain Bacteria; phylum Pseudomonadota; class Gammaproteobacteria; order Burkholderiales; family Nitrosomonadaceae; genus Nitrosomonas. The sequence continues at coordinate 1,342 of JAOULU010000340.1, forward strand.
TTGTGGTTTCTTCCATCTCGGTTTGTCCAGTTGTTATTAATCGTTACAATGGTTAAGTCGGCAGTTGGTATTTATCTCGTAATCTAGCACATGTACGCTACATGCTGACATTATAATAACGCATCATTAAGTACAAACTACCATAATCCTCATGGAAAAAATCCGCTCATCAAAATTAATGTCTGAGCAAGGCATTTGTTCGCGTCGTGAAGCCGATAAATATATTGAGCGTGGCTGGGTGTTTGTCGATGGTGAGCGGATTTCTGAGCTGGGTACAAAGATTTATCCAAGTCAGAAAATAAAACTTGATAAAGCCGCGCAAGCACAACAACTGGGATATGTAACCATCTTAATAAATAAGCCCATTGGTTATGTTTCAGGACAGCCTGAGCCAGGCTATCGCCCTGCTGTGAATTTGATCAATCGAGAGACTCAGTTTGTTGATAAGCGTTTTCCGCAGCGTTTCAATCCAATGCATTTAAAGAATTTGGCGCCAGCCGGGCGGCTGGATATTGATTCGCAAGGCTTGTTGGTAATGACGCAAGATGGTCGTATTGCTAAACAGCTAATAGGCTCGGATTCTAAAATCGAGAAAGAGTATTTGGTGCGGGTAGAAGGGTCTTTGCCAAAAGACAAGCTGGCATTGTTAAATTATGGTTTGAGCTTAGATGGCAAAGCATTGAAACATGCGCAGGTGAGTTGGCAGAATCAAGATCAATTACGCTTTATTTTGCATGAAGGAAAAAAACGCCAGATTCGCCGCATGTGTGAACTGGTTGATCTGAATGTGATTGG
>JAOULU010000053.1 GCA_029881855.1 Nitrosomonas sp.
TTGCGTGTTTGTCGATAATGGTCTGTTACGTGCTAATGAGGCAAAACAAGTAAAGGACATCTTTGCCAATAATTTGGCGGTTAAAGTTATCTATGTCGATGCTAGCCGTGAATTTTTCAAACATCTCAAGGGTGTTACTGACCCAGAACAAAAACGTCGTGTTATTGGGCGTGAATTTATCGAAGTATTTCAGCATGAATCTAACAAAATCACAGATGCCAAATGGCTGGCACAAGGCACAATTTATCCCGATGTTATAGAATCAGCCGGCGGAAAAACTAAAAAAGCCCATACGATCAAATCCCACCACAATGTTGGCGGACTACCCGAAACCTTGCAATTAAAACTACTTGAACCATTACGTGAATTATTTAAGGATGAAGTGCGTGAACTTGGATTAGCACTTGGCTTACCTCGTGAAATGATATTTCGTCACCCTTTCCCAGGACCCGGTTTAGGTGTCCGTATTCTGGGTGAGGTAAAATACGAATATGCTGAGTTATTAAGACAAGCCGATCAAATATTTATCGAGGAATTAAATCATTCAGGCTGGTATGAGAAAACATCTCAAGCCTTTGCAGTGTTTCTACCGGTTAAGTCTGTCGGTGTCATGGGTGATGGCCGTACCTATGAATTTGTCATTGCATTACGTGCCGTACAAACTCAAGATTTCATGACCGCCAACTGGGCAGAGCTCCCCTATGCGCTTTTAAGTAAAGTGTCTAACCGGATTATCAATGAAATTAGAGGCATTAATCGTGTTGTTTACGATATTTCAGGCAAACCACCAGCCACTATTGAATGGGAATAAATTGTAAGATTGTCAATTATTAGAGTCTTGCAAGTTCTAATGCCACACATCAGTTTTGTATTGAATAGCCTAAAATCTCCTGGCTACTTAGTATCACCATCTGTCTTTTTTTCTGTCAGCCCCTTCAGAATGTTCTTAATTTTTACATAACGCGGTTCCCCTGGAGATAATGTATTGACAATACTCAAGGTTTCTTGAGCCTCAACTATATACTCTTGTTTGGGCCCTTTTTTCTGAATATAAATAACAAGCACATACGCTAAATTCAGCAACACTCTGATATTTGTTGGTAATGCATCACGTGCATTTCGCATTGCATCAATGGCCTCTTCATATTTCTCCTTGCTGGCTAATAATACACCACCATTCATCAATTCCATTGCTTCCTTGCCTGCTGTTTCAATCAGATTAATGCCCTCATCACCCATACCTGCATCGCAGAGTATCTCAGTTGCGTCTATCAGAAATGTATTGCTCTCCGGGTTATTTTTAATTTCTTGCTTTAGAATCGAAATTGCACTTTCTTGATCTCCAGTCGCCATTAACAACCGAGCAACCTCCAATGATCTTTCAGAATCAAGGCCAATTTCATCTTTTTTAATCAGCTCAGAAAATTCACGCGCAATCAACTTGGCTCTTTCAGTATTGCCACATTGATGCTGAATTGTTCCCTCAACAGCTATTGCTTTTAAATGAATATCTTTGTCATTAAAATTCTTATTAAGCTCACCCAGTACAATTAGTGCTTCTTCATGATTAGAATTTGATGTGCATGTCTTTGCCAAGCCAATATACGCATCTGCATTTTTTAATACTGAATTCTCGCCCAACGAAACACTTTTACGAAAAGCTTTGTCTGCCTTTTCTAGATTACCAAGTTTTAAGGCTATTTCACCTAGGTTTTTTTGTCGTACAACTGAGTTAGGCGATAGGGCTACTGCCCGTTCAAGCGCATTGTATGCACCTGCCAGGTCACCTAAAGATTGGAACGTTTCGACCAGCAAGTCATGCGCTTCTAGAAAACTAGGATTCTCTTTAAGCGTATCCTCCAACAATACCTTCGCAGCGGAAAAATCACCATTACTCATTAATATTCTAGCTTTCCCTGTCATAGCCCAAGAGTAATCACGTTCCGCTAGAATCTCATCTAGTTGTTCACTGGCACGGTCAAGCTCGCCACAACGCAATAATAAATCACATTTAGTCCTTTGCAATTCTGCATTGTTCACGATGTCAAAATCAAGGCGTTTATCACATAGTTTTATCGCCTTTTGGTAATCCTTCTTCCCCATTGCTTCATGTATCTCTGCAAATGCATTCTTTTTTGCCCAAATCTTTTCTAAACGCATATGCAAAATAGTTTCATTAATGGGTTTTATCAGATAAGAGTCGGGCTGATATTGTGCTGCACCGGTTACTGCCTCAGCAGTCTTGTCAGCGGTAGTCATAATCCATATACAATTGGGCCCAACTAATGAATGCAACTTTGCTTCTTCAAGTACTTGTTGGCCATTTTTACCTGCACCCAAATTTAAATCACAAAGAACAACATCATATTGCTTTTTTTTCAGTGAACTGATGGCTTCATTACCATTTGCCACAACATGAATATTTCTACCCCTTACGCCGCATTTACGTAAAATATCACTAAAAACATTCCGGATTTCATAGAAATCATCAATGATAAGGAAACTTTTACCCGACAGATCCAAATCTGATGAGGAGGCGGTTGGAGGGATACCAATCATTTCACTTGTCTCATATTTATATGTAAAGGTCTAATTAAGGCAGGCTTAAGGTAAAACAACCACCCCCAAGATGCCCACCGTTTTCCAGTTTGATTTCACCTGAACAACCATGCTTACGATGTAATCTAGCAACTAATGCTGAAAAATAAAGCCCTAGGCCTGTGTTTCCACTTTGGAAATCCACATTACGTATGGCATCAACACTTTCTTGCAAAATGGCTTCCGGGAAGCCTTTTCCATTGTCTTCGACACACAATTCAAGTACACCATTATTTTTTTTTGCGCTCAAATAGATATGGCTTAGAGTATGGCGACTTGCATTATTTAATGCGTTAGCTATAACACCATAGATTAGGACTTCATCAAAATAACCACTTAATTTCGGGTCAGTTTGTATTTCTAGTTTTATACCTTGGGAAGCAAGCAAATCCATATTTTGTGAAGCAATCGTTTGGAAAAACTCATCAATTGAAACATATTGAGGATCAAATGGATAAACCTTCTGCCCCATTTTATATAACGTTAATAGTTGCATCAATTTATCATTAATACGTTTTGCCTCATGATTCATTTGCACAAACCCATCATATTCCGGGAAATTATCCTTATCTGCTGAAATAAGTGTTTTTTCTAACCTGCTAATTAATATTGCCACAGAGTTCTTCATATCATGGACTGAAGAAACTAAAAATATTTCTATATCAGGTATTGGTGGAATATCAGATTTAGCTACTTTCATTTAAAGTATCTGAGTAGTCGGCAGAAGTTACAGTCTACTGCTTTATATACAAATTTAACGCAAAAAAAAATAAAGAAATACCAGTCTATTTACAATTAGGTTAATCAATAATTAATAGTCGAGAAAACAAACTTTTATTACTGTAAATCTCAATATAAAAAAAAGTATCTGTTAGATATCGATATAATTCTCTTATATTTCATAGACTTTAAAATAATAAAATTACAGGCCAAATTCCCTTTTAATCTTCAATAATGTTTCTAATTTATCGGCTCATAATATCCTCTAGATATTCTAAATGGAGAAAGTAATGATTACGAATATTAATACAGAAGAAGAACTATTAAGAGAAATTGAACTAGAAGATGAATGGTTTGAGAGTCTGGATGTTAATTCTTTAGAAGATGTATTTGAAGACCTAGACGATGATGAAATTATTTCGTGCGAAGATGAAGATGACGAGGATTGGTTCCATTAAAAAGATGGTGACACTAAAAAATAGGCTATCAATTAATTCATGGGCAAATTCATAACACTTTAGATTTATTATTATACTATCGCAGTTTAGGTTTGAAGCTGCGCTTTAGATCGGCATTCCCATTCTATTGGCACTACGAATGAAGAAACTATCAAACTTAACTGTTTAACCAACACCTGGCCAATAATGACTATCGGGCAATGGGCGTTTACCAAAAATCGCCTGGCCTACACGCACGACGGTTGCACCTTCTTCAATAGCAAGCTCGTAATCACCAGACATACCCATAGAAAGTTCATCGAATGACATGCCTGCCGGAGCTTCTTGTCGTAGCATGGCTTGTATCGCCTTCATTTTAACAAAGCACGCCCGCACACGATCATGGTCAGTCGAAAAAATGGCTAATGTCATGAGCCCTTTAATTTTAAGTGATGAATAATTAGGTAACTGGGCGACAAAGTCTCGTATATCTTCCGGTGCCAAACCAAATTTACTGGCTTCACCAGAACTATTAATTTGTATATAAACATCAATAGCACGCCCTTCATTTTGTAGGCGCTTGTCCAGTTCTTCTGCTAACTTGAGACTATCTAATGCTTGAAACTCATTAGCAAAACGTGCCAAATATTTGGCTTTATTAGTTTGCAAATGTCCAATAACGGCCCATTTAATATTTAAATCACTCAGTATCTCAGATTTTTCTCGTGCCTCTTGGATTTTGTTCTCACCCATTTCATGGCAGCCAGCAGCATAGGCTATACGTAATCTTTCAGCCGGAACAGTTTTTGTTACCGGTAAAAGTCGAACGCTAGAAGGATCACGATCTGCTTTTATACAAGCCTGGACAATGCGCTTCTTAACCATTTCGAGATTAGTTTTAATTTCATTGAACTGTTGTTCTTCCAGTGGTTTCATTATCGTCCTCTGCTAACTAAGCTTTGATGCGTGATGAAATACCAGTTTCCAATTATCCTCATCAAGCTTCCAGATAGAACTTCTGATGGATACTTTACTTTGATGATTGTGACCGACAATCTGATGAGCATGGTAAATGGCCAAAATCAGATCTTTTGATAATTCTTTAACCCTAAAATTTTCTATGGACCAACGGTCATTGGGGTTTTTATGCAACAACCAATCAACAACTTCCTGTCTTGAAGTGACACACCCACTACTGCCAATTTCCTCAAACTCATGAGATAACAGCCCATCCAAAAACGTAGGGTTTGCTTGCATATCAGTGTGCAGTAGCAGTAGCTCCAACTGTTCCATTTGTTCAGCAATAGTATCTGTCATAAATAATATCTTACTTAACGCGCATTCCAGCTTGTGCGCCCTCATCAGGAGATAAAATGAACAATTCCTTGGCACTACTCCCCCCACCTGCTGCAAGCACCATACCTTCTGACAACCCGAACTTCATTTTCCGTGGCGCTAAATTGGCTACCATAACAGTAAAGCGTCCCTTCAACTGCTCAGGGTCATATGCAGATTTAATGCCTGCAAAAACTGTACGCTGTTCAGCACCAATATCCAACGTTAATTTTAACAATTTATCAGCACCTTCAACATGCTCGGCATTAATAATCTTCGCAATACGCAAATCAATTTTACTAAAATCATCAATTGAAATTGTGTCCGCAATAGGTGTGATTGTATGCTGCTGTTTTTCCCCATGTCGAGTCTGGGAATGGCTATTAGACATAGTTGCAAGACTCTGTTTATTAGCGGTTATCAATGCATCTATTTGTTTGATATCTATACGTGTCATTAAATGCTTGTAAACCATAATAGTGTGGCCTGCGGGTAATAACATATCTGATATTTTCTGCCCATCAACAAGCTCAGGCCAGGTTAATGGACCACAATCGAGAAAGGTTTCAATGTCCCCAACGGTTTTTGGCAAAATAGGCTTTAAATAACGTGAGAGCAGATAAAAGAGTTGAATACCCAAGCTACAAATACGTTGTAACTCATCACCCCGACTGGCATCTTTAGCTATTTCCCATGGCGCCAGTTCATGAATCATTTCATTCGCTTCATCGGCGAATTTCATGATTTGTCGTACTGCTACAGAGAAGTCTCTGTCTTCAAACGCTTTTTCTATAGTTGTGGGTCGCCATGATGCGAAATGCTCATCAATAAAAGAACACATTATTTGATACTGTTCTCCAACGACCAATTGCCCATCAAATCGCTTACTGATAAATCCAGCACATCTACTGGCTATATTAACAAATTTACCCACTAAATCAGAATTAACCCGTACAGCAAAATCATTCAAATTCAAATCAATGTCTTCTAATGTGGCATTTAATTTAGCCGCATAGTAGTAGCGCAGCCATTCTGGATTTAACTTCTGCTGCAAATAACTATTCGCTGTAATAAAAGTGCCACGAGATTTACTCATTTTTTCACCATTTACAGTGAGAAATCCATGTGCAAATATTTTAGTCGGTGTGCGGTATCCTGCATGCTCCAACATGGCTGGCCAAAATAATGCATGAAAATACAAAATGTCCTTACCAATAAAATGATAGAGCTCAGTCGAAGAATCTTTCTTCCAATACTCATCAAAGTCGACATTATTTCTTACGCATAAGTTCTTAAAGCTACCCATATAACCAACCGGCGCATCTAACCAGACATAGAAATATTTACCCGGCGCATCAGGTACTTCAAAACCAAAATAGGGTGCATCACGGGAAATATCCCAGTCTGATAATTTTTTTTCATCGGCGTCACCCAACCATTCATACATTTTATTGGCAGCTTCCGGCTGCAAATGATCTTCCTCACGTGTCCATCGACGTAAAAAATTCACACAACGATCATCCGATAAACTGAAAAAATAATGTTCTGATGACTTCTTAATCGGCTCAGCACCAGACACAGACGAATAGGGATTCTTTAATTCTGTTGGCGCATAAGCTGCACCGCAAACCTCACAAGAATCACCATATTGATCTTTAGCCGCACATTTTGGACATTCACCTTTGACATAGCGATCCGGCAGGAACATTTTTTTCAATGGATCATAAAGCTGTTCAACACCACGTACTGCTATTAATCCGGCAGCTTTCAATTGGGTGTAAATATTTTCAGAAAAATAGCGCGTTTCATCAGAATGTGTCGTGTAATAATTATCAAATTGAATATTAAATCCTGTAAAATCCAACAGATGTTCATTATGTACACGCGCAATCAACGCTTCCGGCGTAATACCCTCTTTCTCTGCACGTAACATAATTGGCGTGCCATGCGTGTCATCTGCACAGACATAGTAAATATCATGACCACGCATCCTCTGAAAACGCACCCAAATATCGGTTTGTATATATTCCACCAAATGACCCAAATGAATACTGCCATTAGCATAAGGTAGCGCAGAAGTAACCAAGATTTTTCGTTTGTTCATTAATGATTGCTTCATCAAATTAAATAATCGCTAATTGTAACAAACTGTGTACGTTTACCCGATATTTGTTACCATTCATAAATAATATTTAGTAGTAAAAAGGAGTTATAAGTGGCCATTACTGAGCAACAAATACAATCCGTTCTCGCAACGGTTATTGATCCGACCACTGGCAAGGGCTTCATCACTAGTAATGAAGCAAATAACATTCACATCGAACAAAATAATGTCTCACTCGAAATTAAGCTGGGTTATCCAGCAAAAAGTATACTAGACGACATTCATCAGCGACTCATCAGTGCGCTGGAGACAATTCCTAACATTGGGAAAATTAAACTCACAATAACCAGTAAGATTATTCCGCATAGTGTACAAGGTGGTGTTAAACGTATCCATGGTGTAAAAAACATTATTGCTGTTGCATCAGGCAAAGGTGGTGTTGGTAAATCTGCCACTGCTGTCAATCTTGCACTAGCACTTGCTGCTGAAGGCGCATCTGTCGGCATTTTGGATGCAGACATCTACGGCCCATCGCAACCCCAAATGCTCGGCATCACAACACACCCAGAATCCAATGATGGTAAAACCATGGAGCCTGTTATAGCACACGATATTCAGGCCATGTCTATTGGTTTATTAATTGATGCGGAAACACCCATGGTATGGCGCGGCCCTATGGTTACACAAGCCTTACAGCAATTATTAAATGACACCAATTGGAAAGATGTTGATTACCTTATTGTCGATCTACCACCTGGTACAGGTGATATCCAGCTAACATTAGCGCAGAAAATTCCAGTTACTGGCGCCATCATTGTCACGACACCACAAGACATCGCGTTACTAGATGCCCGCAAAGGTTTAAAAATGTTTGAAAAAGTTGGCATACCTATATTTGGTATTGTGGAAAACATGAGCACTCATATCTGCTCACAATGCGGTCATATTGAAGCTATTTTTGGTTCCGGTGGTGGCGAGAAAATGTGTCAAGACTATGACGTGGAATTTCTCGGTGCACTACCACTCGATATTAAAATTCGTGAGCAAACAGATATCGGTGTACCTACTGTTGTAGCAGAACCACAAGGTGAAATTGCTGAGGCTTATCGTATGATCGCACGGCGCGTAGCTGTTAAAATCTCAGAATCAGCCGAGGATCACTCAGAATTATTTGCCAAGATCGTTATGGAAGACAATTAATAATTGATTTTAGGAACTATATAATGACTATCAAATCCGACAGATGGATACGCCATATGGCCCAAGAGCACGGTATGATCGAACCCTTCGAGCCAGATCAAATCCGACATAAAGATAGCCAGCGTATTGTTTCCTACGGAACCTCTAGCTATGGTTATGATATCCGCTGCT
>JAOULU010000054.1 GCA_029881855.1 Nitrosomonas sp.
CGGGAGTCTAGGCGCGCATGCGCTCAATACGGCGGTGCCAGAGGCTTTGCAGTTAATGCCTGAGAGTAGGCGCCCTTATGTTGTGCATCAAGCTGGTGAGAGGCATCTGACAGCATTAAAACAGCGATACACTGAGTTGGGTGTGGCTGGGGAACAAGTTGCGTTTATTGATGATATGGCCATGCAGTATACAACCTGTGATCTGGTGTTATGTCGTGCAGGTGCTTTAACAATTTCGGAATTGGCCGCTGCAGGCGTGGCAAGTATATTGGTGCCTTACCCAGAAGCTGTTGATGATCATCAGACATGTAATGCGAGATTTTTAAGTGATAAAAATGCTGCTGTGTTATTGCCGCAAAATGAATTGAATCCACAGAAATTAATGGAGCTGTTGTTGGGTATGACGCGTAAGAAGTTATTGGAAATGGCTGTTGCAGCACGTGCACAGGAAAAAGTGGGTGCAACAGAGTTGGTGGCTAATGCATGTATTCAAATGAGCGAGGCTAAAAATGAAGCATAAGGTCAAACATATTCATTTTGTTGGTATTGGTGGATCAGGAATGAGCGGTATTGCAGAAGTAATGCTCAATCTTGGCTATCAGATTAGTGGCTCAGATTTATCGGAGAATGTAACAACACTGCGCTTAAGAAGCCTTGGTATTCAATTGTTTATTGGTCATAGCAGTGAACAAATAACTGGGGCCGATGTTGTTGTAACTTCAACGGCTGTAAATGCAGACAACCCGGAAATTATAGCGGCGCGTCGTAAAAAAATTCCTGTTGTACCGCGTGCCTTGATGTTGGCTGAGTTACTGCGCTTACGCCGAGGCATTGCAATAGCAGGCACTCATGGGAAAACAACAACAACGAGCTTGGTTGCCAGTATTTTAGCAGCGGCTGAGATGGATCCGACATTTGTCATTGGGGGGCGATTAGAAGCTGCAGGTTGCCATGCAAAATTGGGTAGTGGTGAGTTCATTGTGGTTGAGGCAGATGAGTCAGATGCATCATTCCTTTATTTACAACCAGTGTTAACAGTCGTGACTAATATTGATGCTGATCATATGGAAACTTATGACTATGATTTTAATCAGTTAAAGCAGACATTTGTCGAGTTTGTTCAACATTTGCCTTTCTACGGTATGGCGATGCTTTGTATTGATGATACCAATGTGCGTGAACTGATGACAACGATTACAAAGCCAATAACCACATATGGTCTATCTGAAGATGCACAGGTGCGTGCAATTAATATACAACATAATGGTGGTCAGATGAGTTTTACAGCAATTGTGGGTGTAAATGGTTCCGCGCGACACCTAGATATCAAACTCAATCTACCCGGGTTACATAACATCCAGAATGCATTGGCAGCGATTGCGGTGGCTAATGAAATTGGAGTGCATGATGACGCAATTATCAAGGCTTTGTCGGAATTTAGAGGTGTTGAAAGACGTTTTCAACAATATGGAGAAATTAAGCAATCGGGTAGACGGCGTTTTACTTTAATTGATGATTACGGTCATCATCCGGCTGAAATAGGGGCAACTATTAAGGCCGCCCGTGGTGCTTTTCCAAATCGACGACTGGTATTAGCTTTTCAGCCTCATCGTTATAGCCGAACGCGGGATTTGTTTGAAGATTTTGTTCAGGTTTTAAGCAAAGTGGATGTCTTGTTATTGACTGCAGTTTATCCAGCGGGTGAAGATTCTTTGGTGGCTGCAGATAGTAAATCATTAACCCGAGCCGTGAGAGTGAAAGGAAAGCTTGAACCTATTTACGCTGAGACCTTGGAGGAATTAACAGAAGCCGTGTTCAATGTGACTGAGGATGATGATGTAGTGCTGGTCATGGGCGCGGGTTCAGTATCTAGAGTAGCCCCAAGAATTGTCAATATGAAAAGTAAGTTGTCTATAGTAAATGGCAGTTAAAAAGATGCTTCGGATAGGGAATATTTTGTATGGCTGAATTGGCACAAGGTGGCAGTATAAATATGTCAGAACCGACTCATTCCAATTGTGAGGTTGGTATGTGTGGTTTGCGTGGAGAGATGCGTAAAAATGAGCCAATGAGTAAGCATACATCTTGGCGGGCTGGTGGTAGCGCAAGAAACTACTACATACCAGCTGACCTTGATGATCTTGTGGTTCTTTTTCAAGGATTGTCTGCCAAAGAATCTGTATACCTAGTAGGGCTGGGTAGTAATTTACTTGTTAGAGATGGCGGTTTGGATGCAACTGTAGTTGCTGTTCATGCGCGCTTAAACGATTTGCAGTTGATCGAACAGGATCAATTAGGTGGGATGATTTATGTCGGAGCAGGTGTTGCGTGTGCGAAGGTGGCACGTTTTGCCGCTTTGAATGATTTAGCAGGTGCTGAATTTCTTGCCGGTATTCCGGGTACTGTAGGTGGTGCATTGGCCATGAATGCTGGCTGTTATGGCTCTGAAACATGGGAGCTTGTTGAGCGGGTAAAAGTGATTAATCATTCTGGCGTAGTGTCTGTTCGTATGCCAGGGGACTACAAGATTGCCTATCGAAGTGTGGCGTTAAAGCCCGTATTAGCAGATGCAGCGAATACCGAGTGGTTTGTTGGTGGATTTCTTAAACTAAAGTGTGGCAAGCAAGAGGTATCTCGCCAACAAATAAAACAATTGTTGTCAAAGCGTGTAATCAGTCAGCCATTGAGTCAGCCAAATGCGGGTTCTGTATTTCGTAATCCACCAGGTGATTTTGCTGCTCGCTTGATTGAATCTTGTGGTTTGAAAGGATTTGGTATCGGTGGTGCGATGGTGTCACCCAAACATGCGAACTTTATTGTTAATACCGGTACGGCCAGCGCAGCAGATATTGAAGCGCTCATTATGGTGATACAAGATACAGTTAAAAAGAAAACAGGTTTTGAATTGGTGCTAGAAGTTCGAATTATTGGCAATGCTAGGAGTAATGCTTAGTGACTGCAAATAATTACGGAAAAGTAGCTGTTTTGCAAGGAGGCCGTTCTGCTGAGCGTGATATTTCTTTGCAGAGTGGGCAGGCAGTATTGAACGCATTACGCAACTGTGGTGTTGACGCACATGCATTTGATCCAGCAGAACAACCATTAGAAGCGCTCGTTCATCAAGCGTTTAATACAGCGTACATTGCATTGCATGGGCGTTATGGTGAAGATGGCACGGTACAAGGTGCACTTGAGTTAATGGAGTTGCCATATACCGGTAGTGGTGTTATGGCCAGTGCAATTGCCATGGATAAGTGGCGTACGAAATTGTTGTGGCAAGCTGTTGGTATTGTTTCTCCGCGCAGCGTGATGATGCAAGCTGATAGTGATGTCTCAGAGGTTGTTCGGACACTGGGTTTGCCATTAATTGTTAAGCCAGTACGCGAGGGATCAACGATAGGGTTGAGTAAAGTTTATAGCGAACAAGAACTAAAGGTTGCTTATCAATTGGCAGAAAAACATGATTCTTTGGTGTTGGCTGAAGAGTTTGTGGAGGGAACAGAGTTAACGGTTGGTATTTTGGGTGATGAGCCATTGCCGTTGGTGAGGATAGAAGTTGCAGGCGATCTTTATGATTATCAGGCCAAGTATTTATCAGACAAAACTAAATATTTTTGCCCAAGTGGTTTGCCTGACGAGCAAGTATGTGCAATTCAGGCTCAAGCATTGTTGGCCTATAAGGTTTTGGGCTGTGAAGGATGGGGAAGGGTGGATTTAATATTGAACCCATCAGGTCAATTCTATTTTCTGGAAGCAAATACATCGCCAGGTATGACCAGTCATAGTCTGGTGCCGCTGGCGGCAAAAACTGCTGGCATATCATTTGAAGATTTAGTTATGAAAATATTGGACTTATCTCATGTGGGATAACCATAAATTATTAAGAGTGTTGTCCAACATAATGTTTTTGTTGGTGGCAATTGCTGCTTTATATGTTGTTAGTCTGACATTTATTAAGCCAATATTTTTTCCATTGAAGCAAATTAATATTCAAGGAATTGTTGGAATAAATTCAGATAATAGCGGTTTGCGACATGTTACGCGTGAAGAGATAGAGTATATCGTTAAGAATGATTTAACAGGAAATTTCTTCTCAGTTGATTTAATGAAGCTACGTGAATTGTTTATTGAGGTGCCGTGGATACGCGATGTGAAGGTAGAAAGAAAGTGGCCAAATGGCTTAAATGTTCAGATTGAAGAGCACCAGGCTTTAGCCTACTGGGGCAGTCATGCGCAAGTGAATACATATGGTGAAGTGTTTCGAGTTGTTATGGATGAAAAACTACCGGTTTTTACAGGACCAATGGAAGCCAGCTCACAAGAAGTGACACAGAGATACTTACGTTTTAACCAAATTTTAGCGCCATTGGAGCAATCAATTGCTGAAATAAATTTATCACATCGATATGCCTGGCGCATTCGCTTGGAAAATGGAACGGTATTGAAATTAGGTGGGAATGAGATAGAAGAACGATTAATACGCTATGCGTCTGTCTATAACAATGGGTTAGCGCAATTAAGCCAAGATAAGAATTTGACCTATGTTGATTTGCGTTACCCAAATGGCTTTGCTGTTCAATTGCCAGAAGCTATTCAGAAAAAGCCACGTGAATCCGGCGCAAAGCAACAAACGTAAGATCAGGAGATGTAACTAGATGAGTAAAGCGAGGGAAAGTAGAAAACTGATTGTCGGTCTAGATATTGGAACATCAAAAATTGTTGCTATCGTTGCTGAAATTAAACCAGAAGGCGAATTTGAGATTGTTGGACTAGGTAACCATCCTTCGCGTGGTTTAAAGAAAGGCGTCGTAGCAAATATTGAGACGACGGTAAACGCAATTCAACGTGCTTTAGAGGAAGTTGAATTGATGGCGGATTGCAAAATTAATGAGGTTTATACGGGGATAGCAGGTAGTCATATTAAAGGTATTAATTCTGACGGCATGGTGCCTATTAAAGATAAAGAAGTGTCAGAAGGCGATGTTGAGCGTGTAATAGAAGCCGCTAAGGCGGTTAATATTCCTGCTGACCAGCAAATTCTGCATATCCTTAACCAAGAATTCATTATTGATGGTCAGGAGGATGTGCGTGAGCCAGTAGGTATGAGTGGTGTGCGTTTGGAAGTCAAAGTACATATTGTAACGGGCGCCGTTTCAGCAGCACAGAACATTGTTAAATGTGTCCACCGCTGTGGATTAGAGGTGAGGGATTTGATTTTACAACCACTGGCTTCGGCGATGGCAGTGTTATCGGAAGACGAAAAAGATTTAGGTGTTTGTCTGATTGATATTGGTGGTGGTACGACTGATATAGCAGTGTTTACACATGGTGCTATTCGTCATACGGCAGTAATTCCAATTGCTGGCGATCAAGTGACCAATGACATTGCCATGGCATTACGTACACCAACCAAAAATGCTGAAGATCTTAAATGTCGTTATGGGTGTGCATTAAGAAGTATGGCGGATACCCGAGAGATGATTGAAGTGCCTGATGTAGGTAACAGAGGGTCACGTCAATTATCTAAGCAAACATTAGCAGAGGTTATTGAACCACGAGTAGAAGAGTTGTATTACATGGTTCAAGCCGAGTTACGTCGTAGTGGTTTTGAGGAATTATTGTCCTCAGGAATCGTGATTACAGGAGGTTGCGCATCATTAAAAGGCATGGTGGAGTTAGGTGAGGAAATGTTTCATATGCCGGTGCGTTTGGGTGTTCCAAACTATCACGGTAAGTTAAGCGATGTTGTGCATACGCCAAGATATTCCACAGGTATGGGTTTGATTCTGGCTGGTATTGAGCAGATGAAACATCAGCAGAACACAAAAATGCAAGGAGGTTCAGCGAAACAGGTTTTCTCAAGAATGAAGAGTTGGTTCCAAAAGAATTTCTAGATATAAGTGTTCAGTGTTGTATTGGTAGGTGGTTGGGTTTAATTTCAATGTGCTAAAGGAGAAGGACTATGTTCGAGATTATGAATACTGAAAGCCAAGAAGCAGTAATCAAGGTTATTGGTGTAGGTGGTTGTGGTAGTAATGCGGTAGACCATATGATCAGTAATGCAATGCAAGGTGTTGAATTTATTAGTATGAACACCGATGCGCAGGCATTGAAGGGAAACAAAGCGCCAACCCTGCTGCAATTAGGCCAAGCGATTACTAAAGGTCTTGGTGCTGGTGCAAATCCAGAAATTGGACGCGAGGCGGCGCTGGAAGATCGTGACCAAATTGCAGAGATCATTCAAGGTGCAGATATGTTGTTTATTACAGCCGGAATGGGTGGCGGAACAGGTACAGGTGCGGCGCCTATTGTTGCTCAAGTTGCTAAGGAAATGGGTATTCTGACCGTGGCTGTAGTTAGTAAACCCTTTGCATTTGAAGGTAAACGACTCAAAGCAGCGCAGCTTGGGATGGAAGAGCTTGCCCAACATGTCGACTCCCTAATTGTTATTCCAAATGACAAATTAATGATGGTATTAGGTCAGGATGTCAGTATGCTTGATGCATTCAAGGCAGCAAATGATGTGTTGCATGGGGCAGTTGCAGGTATTGCTGAAGTAATTAACTGTCCTGGATTGGTTAATGTTGATTTTGCAGATGTGAAAACCGTAATGTCAGAAATGGGAATGGCAATGATGGGTTCAGCCGTTGCGACGGGTGTTGATCGTTCACGTATTGCCGCTGAACAGGCTGTTGCAAGCCCATTATTGGAAGATATTTCATTATCGGGTGCACGGGGTATTTTGGTCAATATTACAGCCAGTTCAGTTTTAAAAATGCGTGAAGTACATGAAGTAATGAGCACCATAAAAGAACTCACCGCTGAAGATGCAACAATCATAATTGGAACAGTGATTGACGAGAATATGGGTGATGGTTTGCGCGTAACAATGGTTGCAACAGGCTTGGGACATTTAAACAACCAGGGACAGACAAAGCCGTTAACGGTTGTGCATAGTCGTACGGGTACTGATGATAATGATAGAGGTTATCTAGCTGATGAACCTGCTGTCATGCGCACTGGAAGAAGAAGTAATACCACTGTGGCGGCAATGCGCCAATCAGGTGTTGACCCAATGGATATTCCTGCATTTTTGAGGAGGCAGGCGGACTAATTATTTCTTGGCAGAGTGTTTGATCTCATATGACCTATTGTTTTACTCTGGATGGATTGTAATGACAACTGGTCATGTTGTTGCAAGCTGATGGGGGCGTAAGTAGCCTACTGGACTTAAGGTATTGATGACGAGAGAAGCGGGAAGCGTGTTTCGGTTGGCTTCTTTTGAGTTTCTGTACTCTTTTTACGTCGATTAACATTGGGTGCAACAGTTGCTGATGTGAGAATACAGCGTTACTACGCCAAGTAGATGGATAATTATTGGATTTATTTTTCTCGTTAGGTAGGTTTGGGGGCCTGTGATGGATTCTTATACTTGTAACTGGACCAACAGGTTTTCTAGGTTATCATGTTATCAGGTTGTTGAGTGCGCGTGGTATTCGGCCACGGGTAGTGCTGCCAGGCAGTATTGATCCAAACTCGCCAGCGGTGGAAGTTCTGAGGGCGCAGGATGTGATGTTTTTCGAGGGAGATATCAATGATAAGGAAGTATTGCAAGCGGCATGTAAGGATTTAATATTATCGTGCATTTGCATTTTGCGATTACGTTAGGTGGGGGTGAGCATGCTGAAAAGTTATTACATGCTCATAATGTTCTTGCTACAAGTAATTTGTTTGCAGTTGCGACTAAGGCGCATGTGTCGCGCATTGATGTTAGTAGCAGTGTGCTTGCAGTTGGCTTACATCAAGAGCCTGATTTGTTGGACGAAGCGGCGGACTGGGAGAGACATATTTTCTCCTTGCCCTACACAGTGTCACGGCGTGATGCCGAACAACATGTTTTGACGCAATCTGAACCAGGTCTTCTCGAAGTGGTTGTGATCAGCCCTTCTTTTACTATGGGGCCTGAGGACTGGGGACGTTCGGCACCAGCGAATAAGTTGGTTATGAAAATGAGTAAACCAGGTTTTCGCATTACAGCACCTATTGGCGTTGGTGTGTTGGATGTGCGTGATTATGCCGAAGGAATTTTGCGTGCGGTAGAAAATGGTAAGCCGGGTCAGCGTTATATCCTCAATGGCCACAACATAACACCTGATCAACTGGCGGCAGAAGTGGCAAAAGTAGAAAATTTCGCACCACCAAAATGGCAATTTTCTCTGCGATCATGGATGTTATACCCTATTTTGATTATTCTTATATTATTGAGCAAAATTACTGGGAAACCAGCTAAGGTAACGTTGAGTATACTAGAGCTTTAGGGCGTTATGCTTAGTATGACACTAGTCTGGCACCAAATGAACTTGGTTGGAAAGCGCGTCCACTGCATGAGACGCTACGCGATACCATCGATTGGCATCGTGGAACAGGTCCTGAGTAGATACCTTATATTCGGTGGAAAAGTTTGATCGCTAGTGGTTGATGTGTCATGTCAAGTCAAGCAGAGATTAGCCAGAGTGACTATACAACCTGGAAAATACGGTTGTTGTGTTAATTTATCTCGTAC
>JAOULU010000055.1 GCA_029881855.1 Nitrosomonas sp.
AGTCGACATGGAAGCATTCTGGTATCACAGTGTCACTTGCGGCGTAATGGCACGACTCATAGCTGAAGAAACAAACCACAAAGAACAAGAACGTTTCTTTATCGCTGGCTTATTACAAGGTATTGGCAAATTGATTCTCTTTACTCAATATCCTTTAGAATCAAAGAAAGCTTTAATTTTCAAAAATCAAGGAGAAGTTGCTGTTACAAGTGCAGAATTGGAAATATTTGGGTTTTCACATACCGCATTAAGCGCAGAATTCCTCAAACACTGGCAATTACCCGACAGTATCTGGAAGATCATTCAGTTCCAGTCTGACCCTTTGAATATAAACGCACCAACACAAGACTGCTGCATACTACATGTTGCAGCATATATTGCTGGCTGCATAGAACCATGTGCAAACCAAACCGTCAATACTGACGAAATCAAACTAATCTATAATACTGATGCTTGGAACCAATTAGGCTTAGATCCAGAATCAACCCAAACCATTATTGGCAAAACAGGCCTTCAAATTATTGAGATGCTCAGCATTATTAAACCAGAGGTAAAGGTAGCTACGAGCCAATAATCACGACTCTAAATATGTCCATGTAGAAAATGTGGCGCCCTGTCCAAGCAAGGCGCCATCAGGATTACATATATTCCAAATAATTGCCTGATCAACCATAAATCGGCGCTTTGTACGAGATATCCTTACACCACGATAATCGGAAATATAACCCTGTGATTTTGCTTGCGCCAACATATGAGCACGCGCTTCACGATTTACAGGTTCTGCAGTAATTCGTGAAGGGGTTTGTGTAAATTCATCCCAGCTCATTTCCCATAAATCCAGCGCAGCCTGGTTCCCATAATTCAATATAGGGTCATCCTGTATTCCATGCGAAGCAACAACAAATGGACTGTTGAACAAATACTCAGCTTGTTCAATGATCGGGCCATCACGAACAATTAATTCATGGCCTAACCGGTAGGCATAACTATCTAGCAAATATTGACACCACTGTGCCGTTTGCAGGCTTTTTGAGCCTGTCTTCATACTAAAAACCTCAGTTCAATATACAGATCATTTTGTTCAGATTATCATCTTTTAATGTACGTCATGTCTATTTAACCCGTATTAATTACCTAAAACTGTTTATATCCCCTACGCTAGACCTATCTTTCATACTCTCAAGGAAGAAATTTCAGTTATAGTTATTATTCAATTAACAGACTAATTTGTTTAACCGTTGCAAGACATGATTTATGTATAAAGTTTTTTTATTAATTTTTTCTCTGGCTAACCTTATCACCTTTCAATCAATTCGGGCTGAAACATGGGTACTTCCACCATCTGATATTGATATTTTTGGTCAGATACAAACCACCATAGCTAATCGCGAAGAAACACTATTAGACATTGCACGTCGGCATGATGTCGGCCAGATAGAGATTCTAATGGCCAATCCAAAAGTTGACCGTTGGCTGCCAGCAGATGGCGCAGAGGTTTTATTACCGCACAGACATATTATTCCACAAGCTGAACGTAGCGGCCTGGTACTTAATTTACCTGAGATGCGACTATATTACTTTCCAGATCCTAAAGAAGGCGAAAAACCAGTTGTCATCACGCACCCTGTTAGCATCGGAAGAATGGACTGGGAGACACCCTTAGGCAAAACAAAAATTGTAGAAAAGAAGAAGGACCCAACCTGGACACCACCTCAATCACTCAAAGATGAGGCCATTGCTGCTGGAGACCCTCCTCTTCCTGATGTCGTACCAGCGGGTCCTGATAATCCATTAGGCCAATATGCTTTACGCTTAGGCACTGGCAATGGCAGCTACTTGATCCATGGCACCAATAAACCCTATGGCGTCGGTATGCGTGTGACACATGGCTGTGTACGCATGTATCCTGAAGACATCCAAACCTTATTTGAAAGAATATCTCTTGGCACACAAGTACAGCTTGTTAATCAGCCAATTAAGCTAGGCTGGTTAGCCAACTCACTATTTATAGAGTTACATACACCACTAGAAGAAGATGAAGAAATGTACGAAAATTATGCTCAAATGGTTGCTGTTGCTATCAGGGATTTTCTTACGCAAGAATCTCACGATGCACGCAAAACTATCGCTAAAAGCATAACTATTGACGAAGAAAATCTAAAGAAAGCGATACTTGAAAAAAATGGTATACCAATACTTATTTCACAAAACAACTAACATACAAGAAGCCCCAAAATAGAGGCTTCTTATTTGCTCTTTTAAAACGGTATTATTTATGCATAGCCTTTTTAAACATGCGATCAATTTTTATCTCGGTTTCTACTGAACGTCTGTTTGCCTCGTCTGCAATAGTCACCGCTTCATTGGCTCTAGCAGTTGCAGCAGCTGCGTCTGATCTAGCCTCTGAGACACTTACTTTCATAGCGTCAATTTGAGTCTGCAAGCTATCTGTTGCGCCTGTCGATGCACAACCAGACAACCCAACAAAAGCCCCTATTATCACCGCTAAACTTAGCATATGCGTTATACGCTTGATTCTTGTTTTCATTTTGCTTCCTCCACGTCTATTCTCATTCATAACACATCTAAAAATCACGCCAGGCACTGATTATTGCCTCATGACTACCTATCACATCTAATCTTAGCTGATTTCTCCTGTAAAACAAATGGCCTACCAGCACAAAACCAAAAAGAATCTGAAACACACCATAAAAGAATCAATATATTTACTAATGAATATTAACCATTACACCCAGCATTATCCATTGACTTAATTGGTCAATTTGCTCATTAGTTAATGCAACGCAACCATTTGTCCAATTAAATTGATCGTGAATCTCTTTATCACCAGGACCAATACCATGAATACCAATATAACCACCCAGCGGCGTATTCTGTGGTGGTGTCTTTCCTTTATTGATCGCTTTTAGTATGGAAAGCCAGGTTTCTTGCGTGATTCGCCCTTCATCCAGAGCACGTTTAGCGGTCTCCCGATTTGGGTAATCAAGACCAAAGAAACGATAATAACGACTATTGTCATTAATCCAACCTATTCTGAATTTACCCAATGGGGTCTTATCATCTTTGGTTCTTTTAAACCTAGTTGTTCCAAAACGACCAATAGCTACATTCTCGAAAGTTACCTGAACAACATCACCTTGCATGACTGTTAATGTATGCGCTGTCGTATCAACATCAATCCAGATAGTATCATTTGCATACACAACTTGATGCACGGCAAGAGAGCCGATTAACCCAATCAGATAAATCAAATAATGCATGAGAATTTGTTGTCTAAACACGATCCAGGTTACTCCTAGCAGAGACACATTATTATGTCATAATTTATTCATCAGAGAATTCCTCAAAAAAACTATATGTGTCTAGCTATTCCCGCGTATGTTGAACAATTGCTTGCAGATGACCAAGCTATGGTTAATCTTGGTGGCGTGCACAAGGCTATATCGCTGGCCCTGGTTGAAGATATTATGGTGGGTGATTATGTCATCGTACATGTTGGTTATGCGCTACAAAAGCTTGACCCCCTTGAAGCCAAACAAACACTGATAATGTTTAACGAAATGTCTAAACTTGCTGATGAAGTCAACAAGCCAACAACAAAGTAACTCATGAAATACATTGATGAATTTCGTGATGGTGTAGTAGCAAAGAAAATTGCGGAAAATATTTCTCTCGAAGCAAATCAGGCGCGCAGTTACCACCTGATGGAGTTTTGTGGTGGACATACGCATGCCATTTCACGTTACGGCATTACTGATTTACTCCCAACTAACGTGCATATGATTCACGGTCCCGGCTGCCCGGTATGTGTTTTGCCCATTGGGCGTGTGGAAAATGCCATTCAATTGGCGCAAATACCTAGATTGATTCTGTGTAGTTATGGCGACATGCTACGTATACCGACTGCTAACGGTATGAGTCTACAAAAAATTAAAGCACAGGGTGCAGATGTTCGCATGATTTATTCCAGCGCGGATGCCGTAAAGATTGCACAACAAAACCCACACCGCCAAGTGGTATTTTTAGCCGTAGGATTCGAGACTACCACGCCACCCACAGCCGTGACCATCCAGCAAGCCCAAGCACTGGGCCTTACTAATTTCAGCGTATTTTGCAATCATGTATTAACGCCTTCAGCCATTTCTCATATCCTACAATCCCCTGAAGTACGCCAACTGGGTACTGTACCGCTGGATGGTTTTATTGGCCCTGCACATGTTTCCACCATCATTGGTGGTCAACCCTATGAATATTTTACTGAGGAATTCCAGAAACCCGTGGTCATCGCTGGTTTTGAACCGCTGGATGTGATGCAGGCTATCTTAATGTTAATACGCCAACTCAACGAAGGCCGTGCCGAAGTAGAGAACGAATTTACACGTGCGGTTCTACCTACTGGCAACGTTAAAGCACAATTACTGGTAGCTGAAGTGTTTGAGCTGCGCCGTACATTTGAGTGGCGTGGCCTTGGGCTAGTGCCCTACAGTGCGCTGAAAATAAAATCAAACTATGCCGAATTTGACGCTGAGCAGCGGTTTCAAATCCCAACCCTATCTATTGCTGATAACAAAGCCTGCGAATGTGGCGCAATTTTACGGGGTGTAAAAAAACCGCAGGATTGTAAGATTTTTGGCACGGTTTGCACCCCTGAAAACCCCATTGGTTCTTGCATGGTATCGTCTGAGGGGGCTTGTGCAGCCCACTACAGCTACGGCCGTTTCCGTGACTCCAATGTTTCCTCAAGGAAAGCAAATGCCTAATAAAAACAAAATCAAACCAAGCTATACGCGCTCACTTGATCTTAAAAAGGGTTACGTAGAAATGGTGCATGGCAGTGGAGGACGTGCCATGACGCAATTAATTGATCAATTGTTTTTGTCAGCGTTTGACAATGAGTTTCTGCGCCAGATGAATGATCAAGCTTGTTTCCAAAGCACGAACGGACGTATGGTTATGGCAACCGACAGTCACGTGATTACGCCATTATTCTTCCCAGGTGGTGATATCGGCAGCCTCTCGGTGCATGGCACCATTAACGATGTCGTCATGTCAGGCGCCAAACCATCCTACCTGGCTGCCAGTTTCATTCTAGAGGAAGGCTTTCCCCTTGCTGATCTTAAACGCATCGTTGACTCCATGGCTAAAGCAGCGCAACAAGCCGATGTACCCATTATCACCGGCGATACAAAAGTGGTTGAGAAAGATAGCGGCGATGGCGTGTTTATTACAACCACTGGCGTTGGCATGGTGCCAGATGGCATTCACATTTCCAGTGAAAACGCACAACCCGGTGACAAAATATTGGTATCCGGCACACTAGGTGATCATGGTATTGCCATTATGTTATTACGCGAAAACCTCTCTTTTCATTGCACCCTTGAGTCGGATACCGCATCACTGCATGATCTCGTCGCAAGTATGGTTACTGCTGTTCCAAACATCCATGTGCTGCGTGACCCCACCCGTGGTGGCATTGCCACCGCACTTAATGAAATCTCCCAACAATCATCCGTTGGCATGATGCTGTATGAAAATAAATTACCCATTCTTGAACCTGTCAATGCGGCTTGTGAATTTCTCGGCTTGGACCCACTGTATGTCGCCAATGAAGGGAAATTAATCGCTATTTGTGCACCAGATAAAGCAGACAAATTATTAGCCACTATGCATGCGCATCCCCTTGGGAACAAGGCCGCCATTATTGGTGAGGTCATTGAAGACACGCATTGTTTTGTACAAATGGAAACATGTTTTGGGGGCAAGCGCGTGGTAGATTGGCTCAGCGGTGAGCAATTACCACGCATTTGCTAATGCATGAGAATCCTATTTCTCACACATAGTTTCAACAGTCTGACACAACGACTATTTGTTGAATTGACACGACGTGGTCATGACATTTCAATCGAGCTGGATATCAATGATATGGTAAGTATTCAAGCTGCTGAACGATTCCAACCCGCACTGATTATCGCGCCATTTCTAAAACGTGCAATTCCTGAAGTCATCTGGCGCAAGCATCCCTGTTTTATTGTCCATCCTGGAATAATTGGTGATCGTGGGCCTTCCGCGCTGGATTGGGCCATTATGAACGAATACCCTGAATGGGGCGTGACCGTATTACAGGCCAACGCAGAAATGGATGCTGGCGATATTTGGTCAGCTGAAACCTTTCCAATGCGGCAAGCCAAAAAAAGCAGCCTTTATCGTAATGAGGTGGTTGATGCTGCGGTGCGCTCAGTATTAACCGCAGTCAAACATTTTGCAGCAGGAAGCTTTAAACCACAGCCACTGGACTATGCTAATCCAACTGTGCGAGGCCAGTTACATGAACCGATGCGACAAACTAACCGCGCCATTAACTGGCAACAAGATAGCTCACACGTAATTCTTAAAAAGATTTGTGCTGCAGATGGCTTTCCCGGTGTACTCGACACCCTTTTTGGTGAACCCTATTATTTATTTGATGCCTGCATCGAAGGACAGTTATCTGGCAAGCCTGGAGCGATCATCGCAAAACGCAATAATGCCATTTGCCTCGCAACTGTAGACGGGGCGATATGGATTGGTCATGTGAAACGTAAAAGCTCTGCCGAATCGAGTCTTAAGTTAGCCGCTACGCTAGCATTAAAAGACCATCTAACAAACGTATCTGAAATACCGCTTGATCCTTTCTCAACAAATCCTGGCGAGACGTATCGTGATATCTGGTTTGAGCAAAAAAATGCAGTTGGCTACTTACATTTTTCCTTTTACAACGGCGCAATGGATACCACGCAATGCCAACGCTTACGAGAGGTTTATTTGCAAGCCACACGTAGTGATGTGCGCGTCATTGTGCTTATGGGTGGTGTAGATTTCTGGTCCAATGGCATACACCTCAACCATATTGAAATTGCAGACAGTCCTGCTGACGAGTCCTGGCGCAATATCAATGCTATGAATGACCTGGTGCAAGCCATTATCACGACTGATAAACAACTCACCATTGCGGCACTGCAAGGCAATACCGGCGCAGGCGGTGTTTTCCTTTCACTGGCTGCTGACACCATTTATGCGCGTGAAAACGTCATTCTTAATCCGCACTATAAAAGCATGGGCAACCTATACGGCTCGGAGTATTGGACTTATCTATTACCCAAGCGGGTGGGCAAAGAAGAAGCGATAGCGTTGACACAAAACCGCCTACCCATTGGCGCACTAGAAGCCTGCAAAATAGGACTAATTGATGATTGTTTTGCACTGGACCAAACCCATTTCAAGAAGAAAATAACCCAATTGGCCGAAACATTAGCAATTCACTCTAGTTACTCCGATTTATTACAACAAAAAAATTCTCGACGTGAATCTGACGAACAACAAAAGCCGCTGCAAAGCTATCGCGATGAAGAATTGCGCCAAATGCAGCTAAACTTCTACGGCTTTGATCCCAGCTATCATGTTGCCCGCTATCACTTTGTACACAAAATCCCCCATAGCTGGACACCACTTTTTCTGGCACGTCATCGGCATCAAAAAATCAGAATTTAATCTCACAGCTTTGTGAGAAAAACCACTAATAAGCATCATATAGATACTTACAATGCAATACTTTATATAGTGTTCTATAGAATTGCTAATGGACTCAAACGACAAACCAGCAGGCCAATCATCACAATTACCTGGAATAGCGGCAGTAGCACTTTTATTAGGACTTATCCTGATACCAGAAACACCATTTAAACCAACTCGCCCATCGATGCCTGATGGGTACAAAGCTAGCACAGAAGATGTACGTTCACGGTTATGGCAAGACCCTTTTGCAGCAGTTCATCTTCATCGTGATAAATACCATAATAAACATAGTTCTCATGAAGAAAACCAAGCAAAAAAGGCATTTAATAATAAGGATCCTAATTTTGCTTATTACTTTGATCACACACCACAACGCATCTGTAACAATACTGAAATTTCTAATAATACGGATGAGTTGCATGATGCACATTCTCTCGAAGATTTACGTTGCCAAGTTCAACGTGATACGGCATATGATTCAAGAAAAGGGTCCGACTTACATGTGCTCGGCGTTATGGTGCCTGGTGGGCCATATGCAGAAGATGCGGAAAGACGACTGCGATCCCGTTATGCTGTGGTCTCTGGATTAGCAAGCAGTGGTTACATTCCTGTTGACGCAGAACATATCGGTTATGTTGATTTATCTGATCAATGTTTAGACGCAATCAAAGAAAATAATCAGGGTAAGACATTTTTTTGTGATTGGCCTTCCTTGATTCCTTATGAATGGTTTAAACCTATTTCCAATGACAGCAATAAATCCTTGGATAAGGAGACCAAAAAAGCAAATAGAATTCTAATCCTATGGTTAGATAATGGGGCATTGGCACGTGACAAGCCACTTAATATACTGGGACACCTAAATCATTTAATTACCCCCCAGGAAGGCGATAATCTGTTTTTAAAAAAAGATTATGTGAAAGTTGGCTTTGATGTGCTTGGCCCAAATGATTCCGACACTTTACAACAGATGTATCACGAGATACA
>JAOULU010000341.1 GCA_029881855.1 Nitrosomonas sp.
TAATAATAGCTTTCTTGATTATTCAGCACCCAATCAACGTGGCTATGGTTATACTGTATTTGGAAAAGTAACCAATGGAATAGATGTCGTTAATAAAATTGCTGCAATACCTACGGGTCCAGGTGGTCCATTTCCTAAGGATGTCCCCAGGGAAAGCATCGTCATTGAAGATATTATGCTTGTACCCGTAGAATAGTTCATTCTAGAATAATCTATAAATAAAAAAGATGAGGTTTATATGATTCAATTGCATACGAATTATGGTGTTATTTCGCTGGAACTGGATAGTGAGAATGCACCAGAGACCGTACAGAACTTTCTTGATTATGTAACCAGTGGCTTTTATGACAATACCATTTTTCATCGAGTAATTGATGATTTCATGATTCAAGGTGGCGGATTCGAACCTGGTATGCACCAAAAACAAACGCGTGCACCTATTAAGAATGAGGCGGCCAACGGACTTAAGAACGAAGCTTATACCATAGCTATGGCACGCACAGCTGATGTCAACTCAGCAACAGCACAATTTTTTATCAATTTAACCAGCAATGGCTTCCTAAATTACAAAGAACCCACTTCTCAAGGGTTTGGTTATTGTGTTTTTGGAAAAGTTATTGAGGGCCAAGACATCGTTGATAAAATCAAAAAAGTTGAAACAGGTGACCGTAATGGTCACCAGAATGTTCCATTGGATGACGTCGTTATCCAGAAAGCTGAAGTGGTTTAATATTTATTAACTCAGCGTATTATTTGAAGCTGATCGGGTTGGTTAATTTATGCTAAACCTCTTGCCAGATCAGCTTGAATATCTTGCACAGCTTCCAATCCAACGGCAACACGCAATAATCCATCTGTAATACCTGCATCGTCTCGTGCCTCCTGACTGATACGACCATGTGTTGTGCTAGCTGGATGCGTTAACGTACTTTTTGCATCGCCTAGATTGGCAGTAATTGATATTAAACGCGCCTTATCGATGACCCGCCAAGCGGCCTCTTTCCCGCCTTTTACTTCAAATGAGACAATGCCACCGCCATTTTTTTGCTGACGCTTTGCAAGATCATATTGCGGGTGAGAAGGCAATCCAGGATAATATACACGCAAAACATTAGGGTGGGCTTCTAGCCAACGTGCCATTTGTATTGCATGATCTGAATGTGTATCAAGACGTATCTTAAGTGTCTCAAGCCCTTTCAATATCACCCAGGCGTTAAACGCACTTAAAGTCGGACCCGCAGTTCTCAAAAACCCAAATATTCCGCCTTCCATCAGTAATTCACGGCTTCCTAGTACAGCGCCACCTAACACCCTACCTTGGCCATCTAGATATTTAGTTGCCGAGTGAATAACAATATCTGCACCTAATTTAAGCGGTTTTTGCAAAATTGGCGTGCAGAAACAATTATCAACCGCTAGCCATGCACCTACTCTCTTAGCTACTTTAGATAATTCAGCAATATCTGATATTTCTGTTAATGGATTAGATGGTGTCTCAAGGAAAAAAAGTTTTGTGTTAGGTCTAACAGCAGCTTCCCATTCACTTATATCAGTTGCTGATACAAATGTTGTCTCAATATTAAAACGTTTTAAAATATTATTAAATAAATTAACAGTTGCGCCAAATAAGCTTCTCGATGCAACGATATGATCACCCGCAGATAACAATCCCATCACACTAGTCATAATAGCCGCCATGCCTGTTGATGTCGCAATACATGCTTCAGCTTCTTCTAATGCTGCAAGTCGCTCTTCAAATGCTGTTACCGTTGGATTAGTGAAGCGGGCATAAATGTTACCAGGTTCTTCACCTGAGAAACGTGCTGCAGCCTGAGCTGCACTTTCAAACACAAAACTCGAGGTAAGATACATCGCCTCAGAGTGCTCATTAAATTGACTTCGATGAATACCTGTATGTATCGCTAATGTTTCTGGTTCCAGATGATCCGGCATTTATAAACTGCTCCAAACAAAATTATTCTTTAATCAGAAACAACCAGGCTTAAATCAAGTTGAGTCTTAGATTTAAACTGAGAAACGGGCTGACCTGAATTACGGTGTAGTTCAAGGGAACTCAAATAATCCGCTGTAACATCACCCGTAATATAGTCACCATTAAAACAGGAGGTCT